>CAMCXB010000024.1 GCA_945883145.1 Bordetella parapertussis
AAAAATCAACTCAGCTAATAATAAATCTTGAGGCAAGGTGACTTTGAAATTACGCGCACTACCCTCAACTAACTTTGGTCTATATCCCATGGCTTCGATGGCACTTGCTTCATCAGTTACTTGCTGTGCTTGTTGTAATGCTTGTAGCAACTGCGCATATCGAAACATCTGTGGTGTCTGTGCTGACCATAATGCCGATCGCTCTACCGTCATCTCAGAACGACCATGACCATCACTACGTTTAATTGTATCCACCATAGGTAAAGCTAACAAACCACCTACAGCATCATCCTTCACAAAAGCAATCAGCTTGTCGAGTAAATCATGTGTCAGGCCTGGGCGTGCAGCATCATGCACCAGTATCCAATCGTCATCTTCAGTTTCAGAACTAATCGCTAACAATCCATTCATGACAGAGTCCTGCCGTGCCGCTCCTCCGCATTTTAAAATGGTTGTACGTGGTAATACAGGCAAATCACTGATATACGCATCATTCGCACTCACCACCACAAAGGTATGTGAAATCAACGATGAAGAAGAAAATGTTTCCATCACATGCTGCAACATAGACTTACCTGCTAGCTGCGCATATTGCTTAGGCATGGTCGTGCCCATACGCTCACCAACACCGGCAGCAGGAATCAAAGCAATATAACGAGGCACACTCATACAGCACAACTCATAAAAAAATGGGGTGCGTTCTCAAATCAAATTAGTCCAACACAAGTCGATAAAGAGACTAACAAGGAGAACTGATGAGAACTAATTTATAATCTTATCTTACTTTATCACTGTCACAGCGGACCAAAG
The DNA here is from genome assembly GCA_945883145.1 of Bordetella parapertussis. GTDB lineage: Bacteria > Pseudomonadota > Gammaproteobacteria > Burkholderiales > Burkholderiaceae_D > Pernthalerella. The sequence continues at coordinate 811 of CAMCXB010000024.1, forward strand.
CAGCCTTAAGTAGCATAAAGCAGCATTCAGCGGCCTCATGCAACTATTTGCAGCCACATCCGCAGATGTCAGTGCTGTGTCAGCACACCATGTCCTTTGATCCAAAACGCTTACTTCCCAAAGCTGGAACCCGATTTGTTCTGCCCGCCTTACATGGCGCAGCGGATGCCTATGTCTTGGCTGAAGCCGCACGCGCTATTAAAGCGAACAACAACATGCTGGTCGTGGTGGTGGCAAACGCGATTGATGCACAAAGACTGCTAATTGAAATGCAGTGGTTTGGTAGTGGTGATGAACATACCCTGCGCTGTCATCTGTTACCCGATTGGGAAACACTACCCTATGATGCATTTTCTCCGCATCAGGATCTAGTCTCTGAACGTTTAGCAACGCTACATGAAGTACAACATGCGCAATGCGATGTCTTAATCGTTCCTGCTACCACCGCTTTATTGCGTATGGGGCCACCTTCTTTTCTTGCTGCTTACACTTTCTTTTTTAAACAAGGTGAACAGCTTGATGAAGCTAAACTCAAATCACAATTAACCTTAGCCGGTTACTCGCATGTGACCCAAGTCATGTCACCTGGAGAATATTCCGTGCGTGGTGGTCTGATTGATCTCTTCCCTATGGGTTCAGCGTTGCCTTATCGACTCGATTTATTTGGCGACACCATAGAAACCATTCGCACCTTTGATGCCGATACCCAGCGCTCACTGTATCCAGTTCGAGAAGTTCGCTTATTACCAGGGCGTGAATTTCCTATGGATGAAGCAGCACGCAGCGCATTTCGTGGACGCTGGCGTGAAGTATTTGAAGGTGACCCTTCAAAAACGAATATATATCGCGACATAGGGAGTGGCATTGCATCCGCAGGTATTGAATATTATCTACCGCTGTTTTTTGAAAACACTGCGACCTTATTTGATTACATACCCAAAGATGCCACCTTTGCTTTAGTCGGCGATATCGACAGCACCATACAACGCTTTTGGTCTGATACACGTTCACGTTATGGATTTTTAAAATCAGATCGTGAACGACCTTTATTACCCCCAGAATCTATCTTTTTGAATGATGAAGATTTTTTCACCTTGGCCAAACCCTTTGGTCGTTGGATCATTCATGATAAAGATGCAGCCTCTTCCTTATCCATACCCTTACCCAACATCACAGTTAATCGACGTGCGGATGATCCACTAATTAATTTACGTGCCTATCTAACGCAAACTGATAATCGCGTCATGGTTTGTGCAGAGTCAAATGGACGACGCGAAACGCTGCAACAGTATTTTCATGAATACCATCTGTCCATACCAGTAGCAGATAGCCTACAAGACTTCATCGCCTCCGATGAAAAACTCATGCTGTGCGTAGCACCCTTGCATGAAGGTTGTCAGCTCTCTGATGAACTCGCCAACATTGCCTTCGTCACAGAGAACGAGCTCTATGCTGGCACTGTTCGTCGCACTGGACGACGCAAACAAGAAGGTGTGACGCAAGTTGAATCCATGGTGCGCGATCTCTCCGAATTAAAAATCGGTGATCCCGTCGTACACATGAACCATGGTATAGGCCGCTACCATGGCTTAATCAGTATGGACATGGGCGAAGGCGAAACAGAATTTTTGCATCTTGAATATGCAAAAGAAGCACAACTCTATGTGCCTGTTTCACAACTGCATGTGATCTCACGCTATTCAGGTGCTTCACCCGATGATGCGCCCTTACATGCACTTGGTTCAGGCATTTGGGAAAAAGCCAAACGACGCGCTGCTGAACAAGTGCGTGATACTGCGGCTGAATTACTCAATCTATATGCACGCCGTGCACTGCGCCAAGGTCATGCATTTGAATATTCAGCGCATGATTATGAAGCCTTTGCTGAGAGCTTTGGATTTGAAGAAACCATAGACCAACAAGCTGCGATTACGAATGTCATTAGTGACATGACATCCGGTCGCCCTATGGATAGACTGATTTGTGGTGATGTTGGTTTTGGTAAAACAGAAGTCGCACTACGCGCAGCCTTCGTTGCCGTCATGGGTGGCAAACAAGTCGCGATACTCGCGCCCACCACCCTACTCGCAGAACAACATGCACAAACCTTTGCCGATCGCTTTGCAGACTGGCCTGTAAAAATTGCTGAACTCTCCCGCTTTAGAAGCGGTAAAGAAATCACACTCGCTTTAAAAGGCATGGCAGAAGGCACACTAGATATCGTCATCGGCACGCATAAACTGCTGTCACCTGATATTAAATTTTCACGCTTAGGCTTAGTCATCATAGATGAAGAACATCGCTTTGGTGTGCGTCAAAAAGAAGCCTTAAAAGCTTTACGCGCTGAAGTCGATGTATTAACGCTTACAGCCACACCGATACCACGCACATTAGGCATGGCACTCGAAGGTTTACGTGACTTCTCCATCATTGCGACTGCGCCACAAAAACGACTCGCCATTAAAACCTTTGTGCGTAGTGAGTCTGAATCGGTGATTCGTGAAGCGTGTTTGCGTGAATTAAAACGTGGTGGCCAAATTTATTTCCTGCACAATGAAGTAGAGACAATTGAAAACCGTCGTGCAAAGTTAGAAGAACTCTTGCCTGAAGCACGTATCGCGATTGCACATGGACAGATGCATGAACGTGATCTAGAAAAAGTCATGCGTGATTTTGTGGCACAACGCTTTAATGTTCTGCTCTGTACCACCATTATCGAAACAGGTATTGATGTACCAAGTGCTAACACCATTATCATGCATAGAGCAGATCGTTTTGGATTAGCACAGCTGCATCAACTACGTGGACGTGTAGGACGCTCGCATCATCAGGCTTATGCTTATTTACTCGTGCATGATGTACATGGCTTGACTAAGCAAGCTCAACGCAGACTGGATGCGATTCAACAAATGGAAGAATTAGGCAGTGGCTTTTATCTCGCCATGCATGACTTGGAAATTCGTGGTGCGGGTGAAGTGTTAGGTGACAATCAATCCGGTGAAATGACCGAGATAGGTTTTCAACTGTATTCAGACATGTTGAATGCTGCTGTTAAATCACTCAAGAGTGGCGAAGAACCTGATTTAGCAGCGCCACTCATCACCACCACAGAAATTAACTTACATGTACCTGCTTTATTGCCTGCTGATTTTTGCGGCGATGTACATGAAAGACTCTCTATCTATAAACGCTTAGCAAATTGCGAATTACAAGACAGTATCAGCGACTTACAAGAAGAATTAATCGACCGTTTTGGTAAGTTACCCGATGCTGTTAAAGCCCTAATAGAAACACATAGACTACGCATCTCTGCTAAAGAGGTTGGGATAATTAAAATTGAAGCCCATAGTGAAGCCTTGGTCATGCAGTTTGAACCTAAGCCACCGATTGATCCTATGCGCATCATCGATCTGATACAAAAAAATCGTCACATTAAACTGTCAGGGCAAGATAAATTGCGACTCACCGCTACCATGCCTGACCTTGCTGCCCGTGTGACACAAATCAAAACAACGATACGTGCTCTAGCAGCGTAAATTGCGGAAAAATCATGAAGCTTATTTTGCAAGGATTGGAAGTTCAACCAGAGATCGCAAAAAAAATTGCGGATCTCGTAGCTGCACAAACGATTACTAAACTCAGTGCAAAAATATGGCGTTGTGATGGCGTCTCAACTTCAGCAAGCGTGCTCTCAGAAGTGGCGACACTTTGCCTACAATCGGGCTTAGATTTCAGCTTCATGCAGGAAGATAAAAAACTCTCTGACTTTAAACTCTTAGTGATGGATATGGACTCCACACTGATCACGATTGAATGCATAGATGAAATTGCAGACATGCATGGCTTAAAGAATGAAGTAGCCGCCATTACTGAAGCAGCCATGCGTGGGGAATTAGATTTTCGTGAAAGCTTGACGCAGCGTGTAGCGCTACTCAAAGGCTTAGAAGCCACAGCCTTACAACAAGTGTTTGATGAAAGACTTTTACTGTCCTTAGGTGCTAAAGAATTATTAACAGGCGCGCAAGCAGCAGGTTTAAGAACCGTCTTAGTCTCTGGTGGCTTTACTTTTTTCACTGACAGACTGCGCCAACAACTCACCTTTGATATCGCCCGTGCTAATGAACTTGAAATCAAAGATGACAAACTCACAGGTCGCGTCATCGGCCCTATTATTGATGCAAGCGAAAAACGTCACACGGTAGAAATGCAAGCACAAGCATTGGGTGTGCCAACAACAGCAGCGATTGTGATGGGTGATGGCGCCAATGATTTAGAAATGATGTCAGTAGCAGGATTATCAGTCGCTTTTCGTGCCAAACCTATAGTGCGTGCTCAAGCTGATGTAGCGCTGAATTTTGTGGGCTTAGATGGTGTGCTGCATATGTTTGATTAATTACTGAATAAATCTCAATTCAACACCCGCAATGCCTGCTCTAAATCAGCAATTAAATCTTGTGGATCTTCTAGTCCTATATTCAATCGAATTAACTGCCCTGCTTGTGTCCAATCGTTGCGCATGGTTTGCATGCGATAAGGAACACATAAACTGTTTGCTCCACCCCAGCTATAACCAATTTTAAATAGCTGTAATGCATCAATCACTGCATCGGTCTGCACTTCAGAATAACGCGCATTAAAAATCACAGAAAATAATCCTGCTGCTCCAGTAAAGTCGCGTTTCCAAATTGCATGCCCCGGACATTCATCGAAAGCCGGATGCAAGACATGTGCAATCTCATCTCTATACTTTAACCAATTTGCTACTGCACGAGCACCAGCATCATGGGCTTCAAAGCGCAGCTTCATGGTGGCGATTCCGCGCAAGACTAAATACACATCATCTGCTGACACACCCATGCCGAGTCGCATATGGGCTAATTCAATTTTTTGATGAATGGTTTTATCACGCGTAATCACTGCACCCATTAACACATCAGAGCCACCAGACTGATATTTAGTCAGTGCTTGCATCACCACATCGACACCATGATCAAATGCACGAAATGCTATCCCTGCTGACCAAGTGTTATCTAATGCCACCAACACACCGCGTGCATGCGCTGCACGACAAATAGCAGGAATGTCAGGCATTTCCATCGATACCGAACCTGGCGCTTCCGTCCAAATCAAACGAGTATTGTCTTGAATGAGATCTGCAATACCTTCGCCTATCAAGGGATCATAGTAACGAGCAGCGATACCAAAATCTTTCGCTAGCCAATTGCCTAATTCACGATTTGGTCCATATACATTTTCTGGAATGAGAACATCATCGCCAGTTTTTAATAAGGCAAAATCAATCATGGCAATCGCCGCTAAGCCACTTGGCGCTAACAAGCAATGCGACCCACCTTCTATCTCAGCGAGTCTCGCTTCTAAGGTAAAGGTGGTGGGTGTGCCATGCAGGCCGTAGGTGTAGGCATTTTTATCTTGCCAGTTGCGTGCACGTAGTGCGGCAACATCTTTAAACAAGACGGTTGATGCATGATGAATAGCGGTGGGGAATGCAGCAAAACCAGAGGGTGGTGTGTAATCCGTGGTGGTTAATAATGTTTGTAGCGATTTCTTTTTCATCATGACTAACCCACCTCTTTAGTCTGCATGCGCCCATAAATCATGCGCATCAGCTGCAGTCACTGTGACTTCTATGAATTCACCTACTTTTAATTTACGCTCTGGTGCATAAGGTAACTTCACATAGACCACACCATCTATATCAGGTGCATCCGCTGCTGAACGTGCTGTGGCACCATTCTTATCCACGGCATCAATCAAGACTTTATATTTTTTTCCTATCTTGGCTTGCATGCGCTGTTTAGAAATCGATTCTTGCAATTCCATCACACGACCACGACGTTCTTCACGCACTTCTTCAGGCACTGGATTTTCTATGGCATTTGCAGTTGCACCATCAACCGGTGAATACGCAAAACAACCCAATCTGTCAATTTGCGCTTCTTGTAAAAAATCGAGCAGATGTTGAAACTCAGCTTCAGTCTCTCCAGGGAAACCCGCTATGAAAGTGGAACGTATGGTGATGTCAGGACAACGCTCACGCCATGCGCGTATGCGTTCAATATTTTTTTCGCCATTCGCAGGTCGCTTCATGCGTTTTAGCACATCAGGATGCGAGTGCTGTAAAGGCACATCGAGATAAGGCAACACATGCCCTCCCTGCATGACATCAATCACATCATCTACATGCGGATAAGGATAGACATAATGCAAACGCACCCATGCACCATATTGCGCTGCCAACTCACCCAATGCTTTGACCAGATCTGTCATATGAGTGCGCACTGGTTTGCCATTCCAAAAACCGGTACGGAATTTCACATCCACACCATAAGCACTCGTATCTTGTGAAATCACGAGCAGTTCTTTGACACCCGCTTTGAATAAATTTTCGGCTTCTAACATCACATCAGCTATTGCACGTGACACCAGATCACCGCGCATAGAAGGAATAATGCAAAAACTACAGCGATGATTACAACCTTCAGAAATTTTTAAATAGGCGTAATGACGTGGTGTGAGTTTAATCCCTTGTGCCGGCACTAAATCAATGAAAGGTTCATGTGGCTTAGGTAAATGCACATGCACGGCATCCATCACTTCAGCGAGTGCATGTGGGCCAGTGACTGCCAACACTTTGGGATGAATTTTTTGTATTAAGTCATCACCGGCTGCATCTTTTTTCTTACCTAAACAGCCGGTCACGATGACCTTGCCATTTTCATGCAGTGCTTCACCAATTGCATCGAGGGATTCCTGTACGGCTGCATCGATGAAGCCGCAGGTGTTGACGATGACAAGATCAGCGCCGTTATAGGACTTAGCGGTCTCGTAACCCTCTGCGCGTAATTGCGTGAGAATTTGTTCGGAATCGACTAAGGCTTTAGGACAACCCAATGAAACAAAACCAACTTTAGGTGCAGCAGAGGTTGAAGATGACATGAGAAGAAAAAAGGCACAAGAGCGAAGCCGCCATTGTACCCTTTGCACTGCGTAAACCGCGCTTGCGGTTCAGATTAAGCTATTTCTTGTCTTCCGAACCATGTTTAGGTGCTGTTGTTGGATTGAATGGAAAGGCACCACCAAACACATTTTTTGCCTGACTTTGCATTTGATCCTGCATTTGCATGAACAAGCTCTTACTTTGCTCTATGTAGTTACTCATCATGCCTTGCATCATAGGCGCTTGCACGCTCATGAATTGCGTCCACATTTCAGGACTAAAAGGTTTGTCTTCCATTAAACCCTTGGAGTTTTCCGTCATTTTGTTTTGAATGTCGATAAACACCTGAATATTTTTTTCCAGATAAGAACCCATCATGCCTTGCATAGCATGACCGTAATAGCGAATGATTTGTGCCAGTGATGAGCTAGAAAACATCGGTTCGCCATTCGCTTCTTCTTCCAGAATAATCTGCAAAAGAATACTGCGGGTGAGATCGTCTTCGGTTTTAGCATCCACAACAGTGAACTCTTCATTGGCAAGCACCAACTGCTTCACATCGACCAAGGTGATGTATGAACTGGTTTGCGTGTCATACAGCCGACGATTCGGATATTTTTTAATCAGGCGATCTGCCGACTTTTTAGCACTAGTCATCTGAATTCCAATTTTTGCGTTGCAATGTATTTCTCTTATTTAGATGCTAAGACTGCATAGCATGAGCACCAATGGAGAAGATTATAGTCCGATAAAACAAAAGCTTGCCACGGATTTCCGGCAGCGCACCATTCTATACTGCATTGCAAAGAGCTTGGATTATTCTGCCTTAACTTTTACATAACGACCCGGAGCCGGTTCTATAGGCTGATGCCGTGCATTACCGTAATTTTTAGGCGCATTGATCATAGGTCCTGCGTGCTGAGCCAAAAATTCAGACCACGGCGTCCACCAACTTCCTGCATGTTCGGTCGCGCCTGCTAACCACTCTTCGGGTGAATTTGGTAGTTTTTTATTGATCCAATGACTGCGCTTCTTTTTTGCGGGAGGATTCACGACTCCAGCAATATGCCCCGATGCGCCTAAAACAAATTGATTATTTGCTTTGTGTCCGGTGTTAATTAAACCCACGGATTGATAGGCAGTGATCCAAGGCACAATGTGATCTTCACGTGAACCATAAATGAATGCAGGCACTTGCACCTTACCTAAATCGACTTTGTCTTTACCCACACTGAGACGGCCTGGTATGCGCAAATTATTTTCTAGATACATATTGCGCAGGTAATAACAAAACATAGGGCCTGGTAAATTCGTGCTGTCTGAATTCCAATACAACAAATCAAACGCAGGTGGATCTTCACCTTTTAAATAATTCGCCTGCACATAATTCCACACTAAATCATTCGAGCGCAAACTAGAAAATGCAGACCCGAAATCGCGCCCTGGCATTAAACCACCGTGACCGATAGCTTGTTCGCGTTGCGCGACTTGGGCTTCATCAACATACACATCAATGGGACCCACATCAGAAAAATCTAACATGGAAGTGAGTAAGGTAAGACTAGCCACCGGATGTTGATTGCGTGCTGCAAGCACAGCAACTGCACTTGCCACCAAAGTGCCACCCACACAAAAACCTAAGGCATTAATTTGATCATCAGCACCAATGTCTTTAACAGCTGCGATGGCATCAATCACACCTTCTTGTACATAGTCATCCCAGTCTTTATGACCGAGTTCTGCATGTGGATTCACCCATGAAACGACAAACACCGTATTACCCTGTTCAACCGCATAACGAATCAGTGAGTTGTCTGGTTGTAGATCGAGAATGTAATATTTATTGATACATGGCGGGACGATCAACAAAGGTCGTGCATGCACTTTTTTTGTCAGTGGACGATATTGAATCAATTGAATTAAATCATTTTCAAATACCACAGCACCTTCTGAGGTCGCGACATTCACACCCACTTCAAATGCAGTTTCATCAGTCTGAGAAATATGCCCTTTACGCATATCTTCCAAAATATGCATGATACCTTTAGTAAGACTCTCACCTTTTGATGCCAACATTTTTTCTTGCGCTTCTGGATTGGTCGCAAAAAAATTCAAAGGTGACATAGCATCAATCGTTTGCTGGGTTGCGAAACGAATTTTCTTACGTGTCTTAGCATCAACCTCTGCTGCTTCAACTAAGGCATTCATAAACTTCGCATTCAACAAATAAACTGCAGCATTAAATGCATGCATCGCGTTTGAATGCCACGCAGGCGCACTAAAGCGACGATCTTTGATTTCAGGGATGTGTGAATTTAAGAGATCATTCCACAGCTTAGAAATTTCTATGCCATAGTCTTGCTGTAGCTTTTGTAGTTTTTCTTGTGGGATTAAGTTTGCTGGAATCGGCGCCGATGGCATGGAAGGCATTGCGGGCATGTTGGGTATGGCTGATGCAGCTGGAAGATTTTGCATCATCTTCATCATGGATTGCCAGACCTGTGGATTCATCATTTGCTGCATCCACTCTGGTTGTGCTGCCCCTGTTGCAGAAGTCTGTTCTGATTTACTCATGAAGCTCCCCGATTTTTGACGTATGCTCGCAGCTTGAACTAATAAATGGAGTGCTAATGCATATCGCTGCTGTTGGATGGATTTACGTTGTTCTTATGATGGCAATTACCGAAGACTCGGTTGTTGCAGGCATTATGACGTTTTTGTTCTATGGTGTCTTGCCTGTAGCGATAATTATGTACCTCGCTGGCACTGGAAATCGGAAACGCAGACGTGCACAAGAGCAAGCAGACAAACATACACAAAAAATAAATGCTGCGCTTAATGCAGAGGGCACACCCACCAACACACCAACCAATACCTCTACTGATCCTTCAACCAATACTGGATCACCGAATCCAAATTAGTGAAGCCATTCTTCCGGTCACACCATCTCTTCGGAATGAATAAAAGCGTTGTGCATCGCTCACCGTGCAATCAGCACCCCCAAACAACTGAGTCACATCTTGCTTATTTAAAATGCATCGCACTAGCTGCGGCAAATTCGCTAAAAATTTGTCCGGCCGCTCGGCAAGTGGCATGAAAGCAGACTCAGCCACTGCTCCTAAATGCGCAAATGCCTGCACCACATCACTACCTACTTCAAATTTTTGCGGCCCGATAGCAGGACCCATCCATGCCATCAAATCTTTTGCACCTGCTGCACGCATAGCAGCAACAGTATTTTCTAATACACCCGAAGCCAAACCGCGCCAACCTGCATGCGCAGCTGCCACCACAGAACCACTCTGATCACAGAATAAAACCGGCATGCAATCTGCCGTCAAAATTGCACACACCACACCAGCTTGGGTGGTAAAACTTGCATCCGCTTCTGGCACACCATCCACCTTCGCTGCATTGACCACTACGTTGCCATGTACTTGTTTTAACCAAACAGGCTCACTAGGACACTGCTCACGTAATCGCTCACGATTACGCTGCACTGCTTCTGCATCATCCGCAACATGATCACCTAAATTCAATCCACCTTGACCGCTACCATCATCATAAGGAGATCGACTAAACCCACCTATGCGCGTGGTCGACAACACAGCGACATTCTGCGGCTGAGTTGGCCAATCTATAGCTATAGATTTGAGTGACGTCACAATACGGGATCCGGAATAGGAATGTGAGCTCGCTCTAACAAACTTTGCATGTCTTGTGGCAGTGGCGCGCTCCATAGACATTCTTCACGCGAAGTAGGATGGCGTAAACCCAGTTGTTGCGCATGCAGTGCTTGTCTAGGAAAGACAGAGACTAAATGCTGTTTGCCATACAGCGCATCACCCACTAATGGAAAACCTAGGGATTGCATATGCACCCGAATTTGATGCGTGCGGCCAGTTTCTAATTGACAGCGCAAGAGTGCAACCGGTTTGTCATCGAGCTTGCTACTGGTGAGCTTTTGATAATGTGTCACCGCTTCTTTAGCTTGCAACGACTGACTCACAGCCATCTTCACGCGTTCCCGTGGATGCCTAGCAATCGCTGCTTCCACTCTACCGTTCGACACAGGATGTCCCCACACCAACGCTAAATAACTGCGGCGTACAGTGCGCTCTTGTAATTGCCTCACTAAATTTGTTTGCGCAGCCAAGGTTTTAGCGACCACCATTAAACCGGTGGTGTCTTTATCTAGTCTATGCACAATGCCCGCACGTGGCACACCACTTAAAGCCGGAGCATGATGCAGCAAGCCATTCAACAGCGTACCGGTCCAATTGCCTGCAGCAGGATGCACTACCAAACCAGCAGGCTTATCAATGACCATCAGCGTCTCATCTTCATAGATGATGTCTAACTCCATAGGCTCAGCTTCATACGGCTGCTCAGACTGAATTGCCTGTGGCTGCACCACGATCACTTCATCGCCATACAGCGTGGTACGTATTTTTGCGGGAGCGCCATCCACCGTGACAACGCCCTCCTCTATCCATAGTTGCAAACGATTACGTGAATACTGCGGCAACAAGCCAGAAAGCACCTTATCAAGCCGCATACCGCAGCTTTCTGGGTCCACTTTTAAGGTTAAAGTTGTGCCTGCTTCAGGGCTAAGGTCAAAATCTTCCGCCTCATCCAAGATGTCCTCAGCAATTGGGTTATTCATAGCTTTATCCGGGTTGGGTTTCTTTGCTGTTTGCATCGGATATAATCGCTGCTTATTAAGATAAGACGCGACCTCACCCACTTCCATGCTGAAAATTCAAACGAAAATAACTGTTTTCCTGATTGCCGTCATGTTGTCGGCCTGCGGCTCACTCTCGGAGAAAGCAGACGAGACGAAAAACTGGTCTGCCTCGAAATTATACGCTGAGGCCAAAGATGAGCTAAACAGTGGCAACTATGATAAAGCTATCAAATATTTTGAGAAGCTGGAATCGCGCTATCCCTTTGGTGCTTACGCCCAGCAAGCACAGATGGAAGTGGCCTACGCCTACTACCGACAAAACGATCAAGCGCAATGTCTAGCAGCAGTTGAACGTTTTATACGCTTGCACCCGAATCATGCCAATGTTGACTACATGTACTACTTACGTGGACTGGTCAACTTCAAAGACAAAAAGGGCTTGTTTGATTTCATCAGTCGTCAAGATCCGACTGAGCGCGATCCTAAAGCAGCGCGCGATGCCTTCGATGCCTTTAAACAGCTGACCGATCGCTTCCCAAATAGTAAATATGCAGCCGATGCAACCGATCGTATGCGTTATCTAGTGCAAGCGATGGCGCAGTATGAACTCCATGTTGCGAACTACTACTTGCAGCGCGGTGCATATCTAGCAGCAGTCAATCGTGCACAAACCGTGGTGCGTGATTATCCTGGCTCACCATCAGCACAAGAAGCCTTGCGTATACAAGTCGTAGCGTATGACGCAATGGGATTAAAAGAATTACGCGATGACGCAGAACGCGTTTATCAACTCAACTACAAAGGTAATTCAGCTGCCTCACCCCGCAGCAAACGTGCAGAAGCAGCTTGGTGGAAGTTCTGGAATTAACTTCATTAAATGTGCGGACGAAAAGCACAGCGACTTCGTCCGCATAAGCATCAACAATCGATAACAATCATTTCTCTTGCTGCGGACGATGTCGCCGCGCTAATCGTCCCTACGGCTGACTAAATTTTATGTGTGCATGCATGCGGCACCCTATTTAATACATGCCCATGCGGCGCAATCTATTGCTCCCTACCTCAACCACATCTTGCGGACACGAATATCTTGATTTAACGCAATTATTGCACGTTAACATAGCCTATGTTAGTGTGCAATTATTGAGTTATTGGAGGCGTAATGGAACAGCCAATTCAAAGTTATTTACATGATGTACTAGGTCTTAGGATCCCCAAACTAACAATGAGCAATCGAGCCGCCTCGTTGCCCTATTTTTTACAAGACGCATTTGCATTTAGACAAATACGCCTTGCTGAATATGATGTTACGCTAGCCTTTCCAAAGGCTGAGTCTAAGAATGAGCCTCAGTTCACGCTTAAAAATATTCGAACCCAACTTGATGCTGCTTCTAAGTTATTAAAAACACCAATAATTTTCTGCCCTGAGTCACTAGCTTCTTATGAAAGACGCAATCTCATCGAGCAAAAGATCTCTTTCATTGTGCCAGGTAAGCAAATGTATTTGCCTGAACTTGGTATCGATCTGCGCGAATCATTTCGGAATGCAAATCCAATAAAAACAGAGCAATGTAGTCCTGCTACCCAAGCTTTGCTATTTTGCTATCTACTTAATCACAACACTAGCAACCAATGGCATCCGGGGGAAATTGGAGCGAACTTGGGTTACACACCGATGACTATCAGTCGTGCCGTTCGAGAGTTGGAAATATTCGGACTCGCCGAATCAGTCACAGTCGGAAGGGCTAAGTGGCTACAGATGATTAAGACTAAATCTGAAACTTGGAATGACGCACAACGCTTTCTTCGCTCACCCATCAAACGTGTTGTGTGGTGCAAAGAAAATTTAAGCATCAAACAATCTGAAATTCGATTTGCAGGACTATCCGCCCTAGCCAAGCTCAGTATGCTCACTGAGCCATCAACACCTTGCAAGGCAATTACCTTGGGAAGGTGGAATGCAGCTCTCGAAAAAGGAGTGAAAGAATATCCACAACCAGTACCCGGTGCAAAAGAATGGCAAGTCTGGACTTATAGTCCGACAATGATTACTAAATCAAAGACAGTTGATCCGCTTTCTTTATGGCTTAGTCTCAAAGATGAACCTAACGAACGCGTACAGATCGCCCTCGACAAATTACAAGATTCATTTTTATGGTGAATGGTCTAGAAATTTTTAGAACTTGGTTCCAAGACTATAGTGATCAGTATGTACTCATAGGAGGAACAGCAGCCGCAATTGCACTGGAGTCCGCAGGACTAGAATTTCGGGCTACTAAAGATTTAGATATAGTCTTACATGTTGAGGCTTTGACCCCAGCATTTGGAAAACAATTTTGGAAATTTATTCAAGCAGGTGGTTACGAAATTCGCCAATCAGCAATAACAGGTAGACCACAATTTTTTCGCTTTCATAAGCCTGCAGATAAAAATTTTCCATTCATGGTTGAGCTATTTGCAAAAGCACCATTAGGAATTGCAATAGCACCAGAAAGTCACTTGACGCCTATTCCCTTAGATGAACTCGTATCAAGCCTATCTGCGATTTTGCTAGACCAAACTTACTATGCATTCATTATGGCCGACCGAAGAATTATAGATGGCATACCTTGGGTAGGAGAAGACAGACTCATACCTCTTAAAGCACTCGCATGGCTAAAACTTAGCGAAGAAAAAGCTGTCGGCAATCAAGTTGATAGTAGAAATATAAAAAAACATCTCAATGATATCGTGGCATTAACAGCTTTACTAAGCCCGACAACTAAGATATCGGTTGATAAAAAAATTGCTACAGATTTAAAACGTTTTATCGTCGCCGTGAATGCACTTGCATCTACCAGTCCCGAGACACTGCTGGCGTTAAGTCGTTTAGATAGGATTTATGGATTGAATTAGAAAAATATTTTCCCGATCAGGCTGACACTCGCCGCCTAAACACCCAACTGGTTTCATCGGAATTTTTGGCATCAAACGCGTAGCCTTCTCTATCAAATTTCTTCAATTGTTCTGCTTTGGTGATTTTTTTATCGATGGCATAGCGCGCCATTAATCCTCTGGCGCGCTTTGCGTAAAACGAAATAATTTTATATTTCCCGTCTTTGTAATCTTCAAACACAGGTGCAATCACTGTTGCATCGAGTAAATCAGGTTTCACGACTTTAAAATATTCTTCCGATGCCAAGTTAATCACTACTGGCGATTTTTGTTCTTGTAAGACAGCTTGTAGTGCCTCTGTGACTGTCTTGCCCCAGAACGCATATAAATCCTTGCCTTTAGGATTAGCCAAGCGTGTACCCATTTCTAATCGATAGGCTTGCATTAAATCTAATGGCCGCAAGACACCATACAAGCCTGACAAAATGCGTAGATGATCCTGCGCCCATGTCAGTTGTGCTTCTGTGAGTGAGGCTGCATCCAAGCCTTCATAGACATCGCCATTAAAAGCTAAGAGTGCTTGACGCGCATTATCAAAATTGAATTTTTTTGACCAATCTGCATAACGCTCAACATTTAGCTGCGCCAATGTGTCGGAGATTTTCATTAAACTGCCGATGTCAGCAGGCTCCAACTTACGTAAAACCGTGATCAACTCAGCAGAGCGCGGAATAAAATCCGGCAAAGTATGTGTCTTGGTCTTCAAAGGTGACGCATAATCCAAGGTCTTCGCAGGGGAAAGCAACATCAACATAAGCGTTGGTCCTAAATCAAATCAGCACAAGGCAGAAAACTACCCAAACAATCATCAATAAGCAGATTGTAATGCAATGAAAAAACCTCGCATCGTCCTCGATACCAATGTCTGTTTAGATTTATTTATGTTCCGCGATCCACGTTGGCAGCACCTACTCAGCGCAATGCAACAAGATCAGGTGGAATGTGTGACTTCATCATCTTGCCGTATGGAGTGGACACTCGTATTGAATTATAAAAAATTAGCCTTAACTGACATCCAACAGCAAACATTACTTGCAGAGTTTGATGCACTCATCCATGTGATACCTGATGATGAAGCGAGTATCGCTTTACCTATCAAACTACCTGTATGTCGCGACAAAGATGATCAAAAATTTTTAGTCTTGGCGCACACTGCTCAAGCTGATTTCTTAATCACTAAAGACAAAGCATTATTAAAACTGGCACGCAAAACATCACGCTTAGGTTTGTTTACCATTACAAGTCCTGAAGCGTGGACTAAGCTATTTGAACCTAGCGCATAAATACAAAAATTTTACTGCGCAAGCTACAATACCTGCATTCATTGTTTACCTATTCATTGCAAAATTCTATGACTACTCATCACGCAGAGTTCAAACTCGCTCCTCTGCAATCTAAATTACCGCGCGTAGGCACAACTATCTTTACCGTGATGTCAGCTTTAGCAGCTGAAAAAAAAGCGGTCAATCTCGGCCAAGGTTTTCCGGATTTTGAATGTGATCCTACATTACTTGATGCAGTCAATGATGCGATGCGTAGTGGTCATAATCAGTATCCACCTATGGCAGGTATTTTGCCGTTACGTGAAGCGATCGCAAAAAAAATTCACGATCTCTATCAATGTGATTACGATCCCGTCACTGAAATCACCGTTACTGCAGGTGGTACACAAGGCATCCTGACTGCTGTTTTGTGTTGTGTGCATGCAGGTGAAGAAGTGATTGTGATTGAACCTGCTTATGACAGCTATGTACCTGCAATAGAAATGGCAAATGCTAAACCAGTGTTCGTGCAGATGGAAATTAATGAACAGGGTTATGTCATTCCTTGGGATAAGGTCGCTGCTGCGGTCACGCCTAAAACACGTTTGATCATGGTGAATTCACCGCATAACCCCACTGGTTCGGTGATGCGTGAATCCGATGTCAAACAACTGGCTGACATAGTACGTGGCACGCAAATTCTCATACTTTCAGATGAAGTGTATGAACACATGGTGTTTGATGACAAACGTCATGAATCGCTGTGTCGTTATCCAGAGCTAGTTACTCGCACTTTTGTGGTGTCGAGTTTTGGTAAGACTTATCACGTCACCGGTTGGAAGGTGGGCTTTGTGGCAGCGCCTGCTATGTTGTCAGCAGAATTTCGTCGCGTGCATCAGTTCAATGTTTTTACTGTAAACACGCCAGTGCAACATGGTTTAACCACATACATGCACAACCCTTCGCCTTATTTAGAGCTCGCACATTTTTATCAAAAGAAACGTGACATGTTTCGTGCAGGATTAGCGAATACGCGATTCAAACTCTTGCCTTCGAATGGAACGTATTTTCAGTGTGCGGATTACTCTGCTATTTCTGATTTGCCGGAAGCAGAGTTTTGTACGTGGTTGACGACTGAAATTGGTGTAGCAGCGATTCCTATTTCTGCTTTTTATCAAGAGCCACGAGAATCAGGCATTGTGCGTTTTTGTTTTGCGAAGCGAGAGCAAACTTTGCAAACCGCTCTTGAGCGACTTGCAAAGCTTTAAGCATATAGCGGCTTTATTTTTTACTGGACATCATTTGCATGAAGAGTTCACGATTGGTTCTGCGATCTGCATCCACTTTTTGTACGGATGCACGTTCGCCTAATTTCTTCACGTAATCGCGAATAGGATAGTCAGCTAGCATATCAACGCCATAAATCGCTTTCGTGGCCTGACCAACCAGTGGTAAATGCGCCAGTGCGACACAATCTGCCAGTGTGAATGTTGAACCTGCGACGAAAGGTGAAAACTTCGCAAGCTTGCCAAAGGCTGCAGTATTACGCTTTAAGATTTTTTCTACTCTTACTTTCGTTTCATCTGATACTTTGCCACCAAAAAAAGCTTCGCCATACAACTCACGTGCAACCAATTCCAGATGTAATTCCATAAACATGATCAAATGTCTAAGCTCAGCACGCTCAATCGGATCAGCAGGCATCAATGGTTTTTGTGGATAAGCATCTTCCAGATATTCAGCCATGACTTGCGATTCACAAATTACTTGATCACCGATTTCAAAATACGGAATTTTTCCTAATATGGATTTTTCCATCAGCGCAGGTGAGCGATCCGCCCATACTAATTTTTCTTCAAACGGCACTTCTTTTTCTAGCAACGCGAGCTTGACCTTGTTGTAGTAATTACTCGCTGCAAAACCGCATAGGGTCAGCATAATGTCTCCTTCGATTGTGAATAATTTTTGTATCGCGCTTTAAGCCTACTCAGCCCTCATCACTGCAGATTCGGCACTGAGGGTACAATGCAGAATGATAAGAAACCAGCACGCTATTATCACTTAAATTGAATTAACACTCACTTTCTTAACTCTCATCTGCCCGCAACCATGTCTGCTGAATTGCTAGCTTCGCGACGCGAAGCGACTTTAATCCTGACACTCTCTAATCCTGGCGCGAAGAATGCGCTGCATCCCGATATGTATGCCGCTGGCATTGAGGCTTTGTCCACCGCTGAACGCGATCATGCTATTCGCGCTGTTGTTATCACTGGCGCGGATAATTTTTTTTGCGCCGGCGGTAATCTGAATCGCTTACTCGCGAATCGCGAACAAGATCCTTCCGTTCAAGCAGAATCGATTAATCAATTACACAATTGGATAGAATCCATACGCGATTGCCCTAAGCCAGTGATTGCTGCAGTTGAAGGCGCTGCTGCAGGTGCTGGTTTTTCTCTCGCACTCGCTTGTGATTTGATTGTCTCCGGTGCTTCTACAAAATTCGTTATGGCGTATGTGAAAGTCGGACTGACACCGGATGGTGGTGCTTCTTGGTTTTTATCACGTGCATTACCACGACAACTTGCGAGTGAAATCATCATGGAAGGCAAAGCGGTTTCCGCTGCACGCTTACAGCAAAGTGGATTAGTTAATCGCGTTGTACCGGATGGTCATGCTTTATCGGATGCACTTGATTGGAGTGATGAACTCGCTGCACTCTCACCTAACGCATTAGAAAATATCAAAAGCCTGTTACGTGAAGCGCCAGTAAATACATTGCCTCAACATTTCGAAGCTGAAAAACAAAAATTTGTAGAAAGTCTGCATCACGCAGATGGACTAGAAGGCATTACTGCCTTTCTCGAAAAAAGAAAGCCACATTACCGATGACATTTACTAAACGACGTCGCATATTTTTAATGCGACATGGCAGCGTGACTTATTTTGATGCTGCTGGTAATCCAGTCTTACCTGAATCCGTACCACTGAATGCAACTGGCAGAGAACAAGCCACTGCTGCAGGTCGTGTCTTTGCTGAATCGAGCATACGCTTTGATCGTGTGATCGTATCGGGATTGCCGCGTACTGTAGAAACTGCTTCGTTAGTGTTAGCAGAAACAAAACAACAACTAGACCTTCAGCAAATACCTGAGTTGGTAGAAATACGCGGAGGCAAACTCGCTGCGATTCCTGATGCTGAGTTACGTGAAGCTTTCATAGGCGCGTTTGAAGGTGTCGCACCAGAAGAGAAACGTTTTCTGGCGGGTGAAAGCATAGGCGAGTTAATGGACAGAGTGCATCCTGCTATTGATGCATTACGTGCTGATGCTGATTGGGATACTCTGCTCTTAGTCTTGCATGGCGGTGTGAATCGCGCCATTCTTTCTTATGCACTCACAGGTCAACGTCTTTTCTTGGGCAATCTGGCGCAAACTGCTGGTTGTATCAATGCACTTGATGTCGGTGATGCGCATCACGATTGGGTCGTGCGCTTCATGAATTACTCCCCTCCTTCAGCCTTACAAGCTGAATCGCGCGGTACGACGATGGAAGCCTTGTTTCATCAGTATAGAAAAGCACGAGGAATCTGATAACTGGTCGGCATCAGGGTAGAATCAAGTTAATAAAAAACACATAGCAATTTAACGAATTAACACCGTTAAAACAGTTCGTTAAAAATAATAAAACATAGCCAAAGAGACATCACCATGTATGAAGAATTTATGGGCACCAAGCCCGTAGCAGAACGTCAGAAAGTCGATCTTGGTGCTTTATCCGATTATATGCACAAGCATGTCGCTGGTTTTAGTGGTGATTTGCAGATACAACAATTTAAAGGTGGTCAATCTAACCCCACCTTCATGCTCACTGCAGGCTCGCAGCGTTACGTGTTGCGCACTAAACCTGCACCTGCAGCAAAACTCCTCCCTTCTGCACATGCGATAGAACGTGAATTTCGTGTGATGGATGCTTTATCCAAAGCCGGCTTTCCAGCTGCGCATCAATATGCATTGTGTGAAGATGAAGAAGTAATTGGTCGTGCGTTCTACATCATGGAATTTATGGATGGACGTGTGTTGTGGGATCAATCCATGCCCGACATGAGCAATGCAGAACGTGCAGCCCACTATGATGAAATGAATCGTGTGATTGCGCAGTTACACACTATTGATTACAAGGCGATAGGACTAGAAACCTATGGCAAACCAGGTAATTATTTTGGACGGCAAATAGATCGTTGGACACGTCAATATAAAGCTTCAGAAACTGAACACATTCCAGCGATGGAGCATTTAATCGAATGGCTACCGCAACACATTCCAGCTGGTGAGCAAACAACGATTGTGCATGGTGACTATCGTTTGGATAACATGATTTTTCATCCAACTGAGCCGCGCATATTGGCTGTACTCGATTGGGAACTCTCTACACTAGGACATCCCCTTGCTGATTTTTCTTATCACTGCATGAGTTGGCATATTGTGCCGGGACTGTTTCGTGGCATTGCAGGTCTTGATCTCAAATCATTAGGCATACCAAGCGAAGAAGATTATTTAGCGAAGTATAGTGAGCGTACTGGTATCGCTATTCACAAAGAAGACTTCCGTTTCTACCTTGCTTACAACATGTTTCGTATGGCAGGTATTTTGCAAGGCATTATGAAACGCTATCAAGATGGCACAGCGGCTAGTGAACAAGCATTAAAAAATGGTCAAGCTGCACGACCCATGGCTGAGATGGGTTGGGAATTCGCATCTGGCAAGAAAACAATTTAATTCGATAGTAAAAAAACCAAGGGGACAAAATGGAATTCGAATATTCACCGCGTTGTAATGAATTGCGAGAAAAACTCCTAAAGTTTATGGATGAGCATATTTATCCAAATGAACATGCCTATAAAAATGAAGTTGATAGTAATGGCAAAGATAAAGGTAATCGCTGGATACCAACTAAGATCATTGAAGAATTAAAACCTAAAGCACGCGAACAAGGTTTATGGAATCTCTTCTTACCAAAATCAACACGTGCTCCTGAAGGTCTTTCCAACACTGACTACGCACCACTGTGTGAAATCATGGGTCGTATTCCTTGGGCACCAGAAGTATTTAATTGCTCAGCACCAGATACCGGCAATATGGAAACCATAGAGCGTTATGGTAGTGAAGAAAATAAACGCGAATGGTTAGAGCCACTACTGCGTGGTGAGATTCGTTCTGCCTTTGCGATGACTGAGCCTGATGTGGCTTCCTCTGATGCTACCAATGTAGAAACCCGTATAGAACGCGTAGGTAATGACTATGTCATCAATGGCCACAAGTGGTGGATCTCTGGTGCTGGCGATCCTCGCTGCAAAATTTTTATCTTAATGGGTAAAACGGATCCACATGCAGCACGCCACTCACAACAATCGATGATCTTGGTGCCTGCTGATACTAAGGGCGTGACGATTAAACGTCCTCTACCAGTGTTTGGTTATGATGATGCGCCACACGGTCATTGCGAAATTTTATTTGAAAACGTACGCGTACCTGCTTCGAATATTCTTTTAGGCGAAGGACGTGGATTTGAAATCGCGCAAGGTCGTTTAGGACCAGGTCGTATTCATCATTGCATGCGTGCGATTGGTACTGCTGAACGTGCTCTCGAGCTCATGTGCCGTCGTTTAAATAGTCGCACTGCGTTTGGTAAAAAGATTTCTGAGCAAGGTGTGTGGCGTGAACGTATTGCTGAATCACGTATCTTGATTGATAGCGCACGTTTATTGACGCTAAAAGCAGCCTACATGATGGATACCGTAGGTAATAAATATGCGAAATCAGAAATCGCGATGATTAAAGTGTTAGCACCGACCATGGCGCAAAAAATCATAGACTGGGCGATTCAAGCACATGGTGCTGGTGGCGTATCTGATGATTTCCCACTCGCGCAATTATGGGCACATAACCGTACCCTACGTATTGCGGATGGTCCAGATGAAGTACATCGTAATGCTATTGCTAAGCTCGAACTTGCACGCTACATGAGCTTGCCGGGTGAAGAGTTGGAATTGCCCGTTACACGTTCCTAAGCTGCTGTATTATTTAAGACAGTCCCACACGCGCCGACTCTTCGGCGCGTTTTCATTCTAAAGGAGTCTCTGATGATTGATCTCTATTCCATGGCAACCCCGAATGGTCACAAAGTCCACATCATGTTAGAAGAATGTGGTCTACCTTATCGTGTACATAATATTGATATTGGTGAGGGCGATCAATTCAAACCAGAGTTTCTTGCAATCTCACCGAATAATAAAATTCCTGCCATCGTTGATAGCAATGGACCCGATGGAAAACCGATGTCGTTGTTTGAATCCGGTGCGATTCTGGTTTACCTCGCCAGTAAAGTTGAACAATTCCTCGGTAAGACTGATAGAGAAAAATTCACAGTACTGCAATGGTTGATGTTTCAAATGGGCGGTCTAGGCCCCATGCTAGGACAAGCGCATCACTTTCGTATATATGCGCCAGAAAAAATTGATTACGCTTACAACCGTTACACCAATGAAGCTAAACGTTTATATGGCGTCATGGATAAACAACTTGCCTCACATGCTTATCTCGCTGGTGATGACTACACAATCGCAGACATCGCTTGTTTTCCATGGACACGCTCTTGGAAAAATCAAGGCATAGATTGGGCTGATTATCCGCATGCAAAACGTTGGTTTGATGTTATTAGTGAACGACCTGCCGTACAACGTGGCGTAGAAGTCTTAACGGCATTACGTAAACCCTTGGTTGATGACAAAGCCAAAGAATTATTATTTGGTGCGACACAATACGAAAGACGTTAAGCATGCGTCAACCAAAAATCATTGCGTTTGATGTGTTTGGGACTGTCGTAGATTGGCATGGCTCCATACAACAAGAAGCTGAGCACATCATGCCAGGCATTGATGGCTCTGCATTCGCAAATGCATGGCGAGCAGGTTATAAACCTGCCATGGCCGAGGTACGTAGTGGGAATTTGGGGTGGACAAAAATTGATGACCTACATCGCCGTATACTCGATCGCATCCTGCCTGAATTTCATGTCTCATTGAATGAAGAACAAAAACAATTTCTTAATCTTGCATGGCATAGGCTAGCACCTTGGTCAGATACCATATTAGGTCTTACACAACTCAAAGCCAAATACACCATCACCACACTCTCGAATGGTAATTTAGGTTTGTTAGCGAACATGGCAAAACATGCGGGTCTTCCTTGGGATCTTATACTCTCAGCTGAAGTATTCCAACATTACAAACCTGATCCAGAAGCTTACTTAGGCGTAGCAGATATTTTTGATGTGGCTGCGTCCGACGTCATGTTAGTTGCAACCCATGAAGATGATTTAGATGCAGCGCAGTCTTGTGGACTCATGACGGCTTATGTACATAGACCACATGAATATGGCATGCAAAAAACCAAAGTAGTTGGAGACTTAAATCGCTTTGATTATCAAGCGATGGATTTAATTGAATTAGCAAAGCAACTGTCTGCGTAATTTGAGACATGTTGTAGAGATAATTAGCGCAGCGACATCATCTGTTAACATTAATTTTCGTACGATTACGCTACGCTAATCGTACCTACAATTCCTTCCCACAAATTCTTCACACTGTTTTATCACTTCCTTCACATTTAATTGTGACTTTCCGCGTTGTTCCTATACCGCCTTTAATAACCTACGGCGATAAGTATAAAAATAAATCGTAACTTCGCCTCTCAAGTTTTTGAATCTTGGTTTTCTATTGATTATTTTTCGATAAATCAAACAAGTATTTCTTTACCTTTTTTAAATAAAAAATAGACGAAAAAGAAGAGCTTGCATTTTTATGCCCATATAGACATAATTTGGAAATCAGGTGGCCCATGAAACAACTACTTTGGCTTGGCTCTTCAAAAAAAGACTTGAAGGCACTGCCTGATGAAATTCAAGAAATATTTGGCTTTGCCTTGTATCAAGCTCAAATTGGTAAAAAACACCAGCAAACAAAGGTGCTAAAAGGCTTTGGATCAGGAGGCGTACTTGAGGTAGTGGAAAACTGTAATAACGGCACATTCCGAGCTGTCTATACCGTTAAATTTACTGAAACAATTTATGTCCTTCATTGTTTTCAAAAGAAATCTAAGCGTGGAATTGAAACTCCTAAGCCTGATATGGACATGATAAATGAGCGCTTAAAAGCAGCCGAAGCGCATGCAAAAGGGAAATGAAATGACTATTATCGAAGAAGGTACTACCAACGTCTATGCCGATTTAGGCATGGCTGATGCCGAAGAAATGATAGTTAAAGCACAGCTTGCTAGCAAAATTGGAGAAATCATAACAAGCCGAAAATGGAGTCAACAGAAGGCTGCAGATTTACTTGGTATTCCTCAATCAAAGCTATCGAAGATGTTACGTGGACAATTTCGCGGCATTAGCGAAGCGAAAATGCTAGATTGTTTAGCGCGTCTTGGGCGGAATGTACAAATTGTGGTTGGTCCACCACGTCGATCAACCACAGCCGGACGCATTGATGTTGTGTTTGCCGTATAAATTTATTCAACCTAAAAATACTTCCTCAACACTGACTCTGCTACACATACAGGTTTATCACTACCTTCACATTCCATTGTGACTTGCCACGTTGTTTGTATGCCGCCGTTTATTTTTTCTAAAGCCATGAGGGTGAAGCGACCACGCATGCGACCACCTACTAGCATGGGAGTAGGAAAACGGACTTTGTTTAAGCCATAGTTAATGCTCATTTTGCCTGGTGGTTGATCAATGCATTGCTCAAAAAATTTAGGCAATAGCGATAAGGTTAAAAAACCATGTGCTATGGTTCCACCAAATGGTGATTCACGCTTTGCACGTTCAGGATCGACATGTATCCATTGCGGATCATCGGTGGCTTCTGCAAATTGATTGACTCGCTCTTGACTTAACACCATCCACTCTGAAACAGCAACTTCTTTACCAACCTCTGCTTCGAGTTCTTCTACGGTTAAAAAACGACGCATGCCATCCTCTTATTTTTAAGCTGCTTCTTTAAATCCAGGTTGCGCGATAAAGCGTGTCAGATGATGATCAGTATCACCAAAGCTGAGCTCTATCATTGATAAACGTTTGAAATAATGCGGTGCAGGTAATTCATTGGTCACACCCATTCCACCATGCATTTGTACTGCTTGCTGCCCTATGAATTTCGCTGCCATGCCTATGCGTGCTTTTGCAGCAGACACTGTGCGACGACGTTCTTCTGCATCTGTAGACGCGACCTTAACCGCAGCAAGCATGACCAGTGAACGCGCTTGCTCTAACTGCATCAGCATTTCTGCCATGCGATGTTGTAACGCTTGGAATTTACCAATCGGTACACCAAACTGCTGCCGTGTTTTTAGATATTCCAAGGTGGCTTGTGTGAGGCTCTCCATTGCACCTAATGCTTCTGCACACAATAAGACAACGCCATAGTCACTTGCTTGATCAATCAAGTGCCATCCTTGATGCAACTCGCCTAACAAAGCTTCAGCAGGAACAATAACATTATCAAAACTAATAGTTGCCGCACGCATGCCATCATTGGTTCTATAGTCTTTACGCGTAATGCCTTTGGCATCGGCAGCAATCGCAAACAGTGAAATGCCTGACTTGTCTCGGTCAGATCCTGCTGTGCGTGCAGAGACGATTAAATAATCTGCTTGCGCACCATGCAGTACGACTGATTTTTCACCTTGCAAGCGATAAGCATTGTTTTCAGCATGTGCTTGTGTGGTGATGTCAAAGAGATCATAGCGAGCCTGTTTCTCTCCTAATGCACAGGCGATTTTTTTCTCACCAGTTGCGGCTTGCTCTAACCATGCTGTGTGACTACCTGCAAGTTTTAAAAACTCTACACCGACTGCATGCGCTAAAAATGGTTCTATGACTAAGGCACGACCTAACTCTTGCATCACCACCATCATGTCAACAGCGGAGCCATTAAAGCCACCTTGTTCTTCAGGCACGGCTAATGCCATTAAACCTAATTCCGCCATGGCTTGCCATGCAGCGTCTGAAACACCGACTTCTGATTCTATGATGTGTTTTCTTTGCTCAAAACCATAGTCTTTGTCAGACCAACGACGTATGGCATCAGCGAGTTGTTGTTGTTCTGGGTTTATATCAAAGTCCATATTGTCCTCACAATCCCAAGATCATCTGTGTGATGATGTTTTTCTGGATTTCATTCGAGCCACCATAAATCGATGTCTTACGGTAGTTGTAGTAATACGGTACCAGCGGTGCTGCATCATCATCTCCTGCTGCACTATGTGGCGACTCACCTTCTAAGAATGCAGTATCAAAAGGTAAGCCTTGTGGTCCAACTACTTCCACCATCAACTCAGTTAAGAGTTGCTGTACTTCGGTGCCTTTGATTTTTAGCATTGAAGCCTCTGGACCTGGCCCACGACCTTTTGCTTCACCCGCAACCACACGCATGACGGTGACTTCTAATGCCATCAATTCAATTTCTAGCGCTGCGAGCTTATGTGCAAAGATAGGATCATCAATTAAGGGATGCCCATTTTTTTTCTGATTGGTGGCTATACGCTTTAAAAAAGCGAGTTCACGTTTAGAGCGACCTACTGCTGCTATGTTAGTACGTTCATGTCCGAGCAAATATTTTGCATAGGTCCAGCCTTTGTTTTCTTCACCAACCAGATTTGCAACTGGTACTTTGACGTTATCAAAAAAGACTTCATTGACTTCTACATCTTCATCGATCAGTTTGATAGGTCTTACGGTAATGCCTGGCGTTTTCATATCCATCAACAAAAAGGAAATCCCTTCTTGTTTACGTACACCAGAATCGGTGCGCACTAAACAAAACATCATGTCTGCAAGTTGTGCCAGTGTAGTCCAAGTTTTTTGACCGTTGACGATGTAATGATCGCCACTACGTTCAGCGCGTGTTTTTAGTGAAGCTAAATCAGAACCTGAGCCTGGTTCTGAATAACCCTGACACCACCAATCTTCACACGACAATATGCGTGGCAGGTAATGCCGCTTTTGACTTTCACTACCAAACGCTATGAGGACAGGTGCAACCATATTCACACCAAAAGGCATGATGGCAGGTGTGCCGGCACGTGCGCACTCTTCTTCCCAGATATGTTGTTGGACTTTGCTCCAACCTGTGCCACCGAGTTCAACTGGCCAGTTGGGCGCAACCCAACCTTGGATCGCAACAATTTTATGCCAACGCACAAAATCTTCACGACTCAGTCGTTTGTGATTGAGCACCTTGTGCTGTAAATCAGTGGGCAAATTCGCAGCTAGCCAACTGCGCACGCTATCCCTGAATGCCAAATCGCTAGTCGCGTAATTTAGATCCATAGTGTCTCCAACGGTTGATTTTATTATTAGCTTTAAACGCATGCTGCTAAGTGCATACAGTTTAAAAGCACGACCGTTCGAATCTTACACTAAGATGGCTGTCACCACTGACAACGCTAAAAGAAGAAGGAAATGGAGAACGAGATAAGAACACGCGACGCATGAAGCGCCGCGCTTACTTCAGTCTATATAGGAATGAAAAACATCCGGATGCTGCACTGAACTCATATTTGATTGTCCAGATTTAGGATAACTACTACAGGCAGCAAGCGACAGTATTGCTAAGAACATTAGGCAGCGTTTAATCATGTTTCTCTCCTTGTCATGATGGTTGATCACATGCAGAAAGCGAGAAAATGCGCTAAGTGCCTTCTGCCAGCTCTCTATCAGAGCTTGCATTTCGCAATTAGTTCACGAAAAGAACTATTGTTATGAAAAAAGAAAATGAAAGGAAATTGATTTCAGTCGCTGACTACAAAGTTGTTGAATCAATCAGAGTCCAAAACCATCAATTAGTTTAGCTTAGGAGGCTATTTGATTGTTAAATCATCTACTGAACAGATGCGCCACAATGATTGCTAATGCAAGATGCGATAAGAAATTATCAACGACACACTTTCTGCATCACAGCTGCTTCTATACTGCCTGCTTTAACTGGCACCATTGCCCCTGCTTTTTGTTCTGTGAACACGGCGGTACCATTTCCCATATTTTCTGGGAACAGTGTGATCGCAAGTTGTTGCACCATTATTGTTTTGCAGTCAAAACCAAATTCAGTTTTAGACGTCAAATAAGATTGATCTGCATGGGATTGCATTCTATGAAAATCCTGCAGCACAATGACTTTTGTTAAGCCATTCGCTTTAGCGATGGAATCAGGATCAACATACGTAATACCATCTTTCGTTTCTCTCAAAATCTCAATAGCGGCATGCGCCAGATTGAAACACAACACTGTTAAACATAAAAATAGAATTTTTTTCAATCTCAATGCTCCGATTTAAGAGATAAGGTTTTCATCGGCTTGCTCTTTAACAAAAGCATGAATGAAATTTGCTCCGCGCCAGTCAGCCATTTCCACATCCACCTCATCCATTTTGCTGCTTAATAAGGCCATACTATCCTTAGCATAAACATAGCCGCATGCATCACTGATTTTGTACCACTTGTAAGCTTCAATTAAATCTTCTTCTACACCTTGGCCATGAGAATATAAAAATCCAAGATTAAACTGCGCCTGTGCATTACCTTTTTTTGCAGCCATTAAAAACCATTCTGCTGCTAACGTAAAATTCTGCGCAATGCCCTGTCCTTGTGCTGCCATTAAACCTACCTGACATTCAGCACCAGCATCTCCTTGTGCGGCTGCCATAGAATAATAGACATAGGCTTTCATCATGTTTTTAGAATGCTTACGAGTCGCCACACCTAAAGTTAAATCATTGCGTTTTTGTTCGCTTAAATCTGGCGTATGTGCAGGATGATCCGGCTCATCTAAAAATTTAAACCATTCTCCTGCTCGCAACTGTGCCGCTAAATGTCCTTGTTCTGCTGCAGATTCATAGTAACCAATGGCTAAGCCTGGTCGCATACGCGCTATGGCACCGCGCTCAATTAAACAGGCAAGCTGATACTGTGCATTCACGCTGCCGCGATCGGAAGCTTGATTATATAAAATGATCGCAACATCTAAATCTTGTTGCACACCACGACCGTGTTCAGTTGCATAGCCTAAGTTGTAGTATGCCTCTGCATAATCTTGACGAATAGCTGAACGAAACCAAGCAACAGCCAAATCAAAATCCTGCTCTAAGCCGTCTGCATGCATAAACATTTCGCCTATGTCATTCATGGCTTTACCATCTTCTCCGCGCTGTGCAATCGCGAAGCATTCTTTCGCTTTCAAAAAAGCGCTAGATAAATTTTTCGCTAGTTCGTGTTGTATATGACTTAACTCTGCGTCTAAGCGTCGCACATCGAGAACTGCCTCTGCCGCACCAAAACCTGCAGCTAAGTTTAACCACATAAAGGCACGCAAGCGATTACGTACGCGTCCATGTGCATGTAAATTCAATAAGCCGAGTCGATACAACGCGCGCGTCTCACCGCGTAAAGCAGCTATACAGAAAAGTCTGCATGCTTTTTGATAATCTTGCTGAATATCTTTGCCTTCAAATATCTTATGCGCGAGTGCATACAACGAACGCAAATCGATAGTGAGCAATTGTTCCAGTCCACGATCCAGAGTACGCATTACTTCATTTCAAAAATAGAAAAATTAAAATCTGACTTGACTAACTCAACAAAAAACAATATCAAGCACACCTAAAAACCCCGTAATTACTAAATGATTTCGATGCCACAAGTGAGATTATGCAGGTAAACCTATTCCTTAAGCTGAGCTTTTCACGAACAACAAGCCGTTATTGAATCTCTCTCAAGGTTTTAGTAAAGAGAAACTGACTGGTAGTCAAAAACCAAGCTTACAGTCGTTACGGCAAAAGTCGTTCGCAATCTGCATGCTTACGGTTATGATTAAAAACTATGTGTAGCCATTAGCGGCTTAAATCTTTTTTATTTCATAGATTTAAGAGCCCGTTGCCGTTCAAGACCCTAAATACATGCACTACTTGCAGCACAGCGTCAGGCTTTAGACCAATTTTCAATATCGTATTGCTAAAATGACAAAACCATTAATACTCGCCATCGTCTTTGGCGCATTCGGCTTGCTAGGAACATTCGGCTTGCTTCAAAGCCGCCCTTCGCATCCGCCCTCCGCTGAGCACATTGCGCAGATCAACGATCCGGCCGCCAAACGTACCTTGGTCGCTCTTGAGTCCGCCAAAGCGGTGTTAGAAAAAGTGCAATTCCCTGATACCTTGCAATGGAAAAAAGTCCATGTAACACCAGATGCAAGTGTGGCATGTATTGAATACAATACACAAAAAGTCACCGGTGAAGTTGAACATGAATACGTCGTGTTCACAAAAGAGAAAACCAGTGATAGCCCTAGTGATTGGAATAATAACTGCCGCGGAGCGACCTATAACTTAAAATCGATTACGACCTTTTTACATTGGCCTAAAACAGAAGCGGAACAAAAATAAGCGAGACTAAACAACTCACTCGAGTTGGATAAGCAGAGCGTTGTTATTCCAACTACCAACCGCAACAATAGAGGCCACTTGGTCTCTATTTTTTTGATCTGTGTTGTAATGCCACTGTTTTAATCTGAATAAAATTAGCTTGGTTATGGAAAAAACTTCAGATTTAGAAATTCACAGCATTGCTGTACCTAGTACTCAACTTGTTTATTGGTGCAGTTTGCATGAACACATCCCTGCCTTAATGACTGCACGACTCGCAATTGATGAGGTACGCGCACTTCATCCTGAAAGCACACCCTCGAATGTCAAAGCGGTTTATATGAGCCCATGGGGTAGTCATCTCATATCAAATAAATTCCAACCACTGATTGAACTCGTAGAAAATACTGCGGTTGAAATCAGCTCAAGATTTTTTAAAGCAGATTTAAAAAAACTTAACATCAAACCTAGTGTGACAGATTGCTGGGGCGTGATTTATGAAGAATCTGATTACGTCAATCCGCATGCACATTTTCCAGCTGATTTAGCAGCAGTGATTTATCTGGAGGCTGAAGAAGGATGTGCACCGATAGTATTTGGAGATGGATTTTCCATCACACCCAAACCAGCATTATTAGTCATGTTTCCGGGTTCATTAATGCATGCAGTCCCACCGAATACAGCAAAGCGCACCGTAGTCGCTATGAATATTCACATGCTGCCTAATTTTAGTGGTTGAAATAAAGCGATTAAATTAAATTTCTAAAGCGATTAGATCTTCACAATCGGCAAAGTAATCCTCAACTCAGCACCCGATTGAGACAGCAAATTAAAATCTATCGTTCCACCATGTCGTTGTTCAATAATATGACGCGATAACCATAGCCCTAGTCCCATGCCAGATTCTTTGGTTGTCTTTAATAATTCAAATAAATCTTTATACTTCTCGCTAGAAATTCCAGGGCCATTATCTGAAATCACAATCAGCAATTTATCATCAGCTTGCTCTGTTCTTAAAAAGATTTTTTTAGCTGTGATATTTGCCTGCTCCATAGCTTCAATCGCATTATTAGCAATATTGACAATCACCTGATGAAATTCATTCGCATTGAGTTTAATAATGGGATTGAAAGCGATATCTGAAATTAGCTCGACATGCTTAGTACGTAATTGCGGATAAATAATAGGCTTCAATTTTTCTAGCACTTCTAAAATCCGCATAGCCTCAAGCTCTATATTTTCTTGCTTAAAAATCTTTTTAAGTGACAGAACAATATTTGATGCACGACGATTATCGCGAATAATTGCCTCTAAAATTTCCCTATCTTCAGCCTTTACTTGTTCAAGCTGAGTAAATTTTCTTTGAAGAATACCCACATTAATCATACTTGCAGCTAAAGGCTGACTCAACTCATGGGCTAATGAAGCAGATAATGCGCCAGTTGATGTCGCTCTATTTGCTAATAGCAAAGCAGAAATCATGGATTCCCTCTCTGCCAATAAGTTTTCTGCTTCTTGTTTTTCTACTGACATCTTTTGCTCATTGATAATCACACTCTGAAATAAATAACTACCAATAAACATGTAGATGAT
>CAMCXB010000025.1 GCA_945883145.1 Bordetella parapertussis
CTCAGCCAATTTAATGTCCCTACCAACTGTGGCTGACTCACTTGCAGGAAGAATGGAAACACTATCGCTTCTTCCCTTATCACAAAGCGAAATCGAAGGACAATCTGCCAACTGGCTAGACAATATCTTTTCGGGACTCATT
Source organism: Bordetella parapertussis (assembly GCA_945883145.1). Classification (GTDB taxonomy): domain Bacteria; phylum Pseudomonadota; class Gammaproteobacteria; order Burkholderiales; family Burkholderiaceae_D; genus Pernthalerella. The sequence goes on from CAMCXB010000025.1 coordinate 143, forward strand.
CTCAAATCGAGTGTGCATTCGCACGATAGCGATTTGGTCGAGAGAGTTTTGAAAGGAGGATACCCAGAGGCCATTGCTCGCCCCACAAGCAAACGAAGAATGACTTGGTGTAGGCAGTACATTGACGCGATCATTGCGCGTGACGTCCGCGATATATTCACCATTGAGAAGTTCGATCATTTACCACGATTTCTTAACGCTTTAGCTCAGAGTGCTGGGCAAATGTGCAACTACGTTCAATTAGGTGGTCAGGTCGGGATCGATGGAAAAACAGCAGCTCGCTACATCAGTATCTTTGAACAACTGTACTTACTCAAGCGAGTAGAAGTTTGGGCTCGTAATCACTTAAATCGAATAGTCAAAACTTCAAAATTACAATTCATTGATTCCGGTTTGCTTGCCACACTAATTAATTTAACCCCAACAGAAGCGCAACAAGACCGAACACGATTTGGCAATGCACTAGAAACATTTGTATTTGGAGAACTACTCAAACATAACACTACTTCAGATAATGACTATCGTCTCATGTATTACCGCGATACTGAAAAATTCGAAGTTGATATAGTCATCGAAAATGCAGAAGGCTATTTGGTAGGCATTGAAGTCAAGTCTTCAGCTGTGATCAATACAAGCGATTTAAGAGGATTAAAAAAATTCAGTAAATTGGCGGGCGATAAGTTAAAAATGAACGTTATCCTTTACGACGGCGATGAAACATTGCCGTTGGGCGATCGTATTTGGGCAGTACCACTTGCATCTTTGTGGGGGACATAGCTATTTTTGTCATCAAATTTTCATGTGAACATGCTCTAATCTGAATCTAACTTATTCGGGAGAGTTGATCATGTCGGATGATGCAAAATTTCTTAGTCAGCTCGATACTGACTCATCTTCAGATTCCACTGAAAACTTTTCCAACAACCCCCGCTTTGATGCAATTTTATCTGTTCGACTCTCTCGTCGCAGTGTATTGAAAGGTTCATTCGGTGTTGCTGCCACTGCGGTACTAGGTGGTTCGCTTTCAACATCCTATGCAGCGACCAAAAAGCCTAGTCCGCTCGCTGCTTTACAACTCAATTTCAATGCAGTAGCAAAAAATAAAGAAGACAAGCTCACTCTGGCTGAAGGTTATAGCTGGTCATTGCTATTGCAAACAGGTGATCCAATTTCAGCGAATGCAACGCCTTATGCCAATGATGGCAGTGATAGCGCACAATCATTTACGCAACGTGCTGGTGACCACAATGATGGTATGCATTTCTTTGGCTTAGATAAAAAAGGGTATTGGAATCCACAGCATGCTGAACGTGCTTTGTTATGCATTAATCATGAAGCGATTACGCCTGCTTTTTTGCATGTGAATGGTCCCACTATTGTGGATGGCAAACGCACTTCGGATGAAGAAGTGAAAAAAGAAATGCTAGCCCATGGTGTGAGTGTGGTGGAAATTCAGCGCAAAGGAAAAAGCTTTCAAGTTGTGCGTGACTCACGTTGGAATCGTCGCATCACGACTTTCACTGATATGGAAATCACCGGCCCTGCAGCACGCAGTCCTGCAATGATTACAAAATATTCAGTCACCGGTTCACGCACGCGCGGCACGATTGGAAATTGCGCTAACGGCCACACCCCTTGGGGAACCTATCTCACCTGTGAAGAAAACTGGGCAGGGTTTTTCAGACGACTGCCTGAAGATGATAGCAAGCGCAGTGCGCGTGAATTGATTGCATTTAAACGCTATGGCATTGCTGGCAAAGGTAAGGAATTGTGGGCAACTGTGCAGCCTGATACCTCTGATTTTCAATTCGGTCGTTGGAATGCTGCAGTGGCTGGCAGCTCAAATGACGGCAGTGATGATTTTCGTAATTCAGTCAACACATTTGGATGGGTAGTTGAGATTGATCCCTTTGATCCGCATTCCAATCCTAAAAAACGCACAGCACTTGGTCGCTTTGCGCATGAAGGCGCATGGCCTGGTCACGTGATTGAAGGCCAACCTTTGGTTTGGTACATGGGTTGTGATTCACGTCATGAATATATTTATAAATACGTCTCGAATGCAAAATGGGATCCCCGTGATGCAAGCCGTGGTGGTGCTGCCGGCGATAAATACCTCAACGACGGTAAGTTATATGTTGCGCGTTTTAATGAAGATGGATCAGGTAATTGGTTGTTACTGGAATTTGGTCATAATGGGGTTGATGCAAATACCGCTCCCTATGCCTTCAAAGATCAAGCTGATGTGTTAATCCATGCGCGCTTAGCAGCAGATGCAGTAGGTGCAACCAAGATGGATAGACCTGAATGGGGCGCAGTCGATCCACGTACGGGTGAAGTGTATATGACACTGACCTACAATCCATCGCGCGCACTGGATAAAGTGGATGCAGCTAATCCACGTTTTTATATTGATCCCAAAAAAGGTGTAGCGCAAAAAGGAAACGCGAATGGCCACATTATTCGTTGGGCTGAAGAGCATGGTCAAGGCCATGCTTTGCAATTTACATGGGATGTATTTTTATTTGCTGCACGCTCGACTGCGGATAAAGACAACATTAATCTCTCTGCACTCACAGCAGATAATGATTTCTCTAGCCCCGATGGCTTATGGTTTGCAAAAAGCGGTTTGCTGTGGATAGAAACCGATGATTCAGCTTATGAAGATGTGACTAACTGTATGTTATTAGCCGCTATCCCTGGCAAAGTGGGTGATGGTGCAACGAAAGTCGTGAGTAATTATGAAGGCGAAAAAGAACGCTCAGTGAAAACTTATGTCGGTGCACCTGCAGAAGCCACAACATTGAAACGTTTTTTAGTGGGGCCTGTTGATTGCGAAATCACTGGCTTAGCTGAATCGCCCGATGGTCGTGCTTTGTTTGTGAATGTTCAGCATCCAGGGGAAACAACCAAGGGTAAAAATTTTACGCTGGCTGATCCTAGTACATGGCTGAGTCACTGGCCACAAGGTGGCAATGCGAGACCACGTTCAGCCACTATCGTGATTACCAAAGATGATGGTGGCTTGATAGGTGCGGATTTAATTGCGGCGAAAACTTAACAGGAAATACAAGCAAGAGAGTGGTGTTAATATGTTTTGATCGCACTGCTCTCAACCGCAAATTATTTCATGACGAGTGGCACAACAATAACAGCCCAAGTTGAGATTGCCAAGAAAAAAGCCAACATAACTGCAGCGCTGCCTAGATCTTTTGCATTTTTAGATAAAGGATTTTTATCTAGCGAGACACGATCGACAACTGCTTCAATCGCAGAATTTAATAATTCAATAATTAACACTTGAACCAACACCGCAATGAGTGCAATGCGCTCCAATCCTGTCACAGGCATCAGCACAGCGATGATAATTCCAGGAATTGCGATCATTAATTCCTGACGAAACGCATGCTCGAATTTCCAAGCAGTGCGAAATCCATCGATAGAATAAAAAAACGCAGAGAAAATTCTTTTTACGCCGCTTTTACTTTTAAATTCACTGATTTCAAAGTGTTGATTATTCATAAAATCCCAAGTTATATGGATTTGTAAAGTGTAAAAATTTTCTTTGCTGGCATATTCTTGGTTATTCAAACTACACATTCGGCGCAAACCATTGCGCCCACCTTTTATAATAATTTTGCACCTTATCTCGGATGATTACGCTGCGCTAATCATCCCTACAAAAAATTTATTTGATGCTCCGTTAATATAAAGTTAAAAAAATTACAATCGTAGGGACGATTAGCGTAGCGTAATCGTCCGTTCATTTAATTTAAGTTTGAAAACAAAGATAATTTGTATTATGAACAATTAGTTTAACAGTAATGCTGCTTTTTTTACATCCCTCTCCATTGCATCTGCCCTCTTTTACCACCGAGATGAAACTTGTCACTAAGTTGAAATAGTTCTGTCATTTAGTTGCATTATTCATTCGGTAACATTCGTTTCATTATTAGATAAAAAGGGGAAACCGATGCGCATAATAAATGTGGCAGCCGATTCAACACCCAGCTTTCCAAAATTAAGTTTAAGTCTCGCAGGAACTCCAGAGGAAATACGTGAAGTACAGAGACTACGTTACAAAGTATTTGTTGAGGCCATGGGCCTGTCATCTTTAGCCAATACTGAAGGCTTAGATAAAGATGAATATGATGAATACTGTGATCATCTCATCGTCAGAGATAATCAGTCTCTAAAAATCGTCGGTACTTACCGCGTTCTTTCTCCCGCCGCCGCCGATAAAATCGGCGGTTTTTACTCCGAAAGAGAATTTGATTTATCGCGTTTAAATCATCTCAGACCGCGTATTACCGAAGCTGGCAGAGCTTGTATCCATCCTGATTACCGCCAAGGTGGTGTCATCATGATGCTATGGGCAGGTCTTGCTTCTTGTATGCGTAAATATCAATCTGAATATTTAATTGGATGCGCTAGCGTGAGCCTAGCTGATGGTGGCAACACGATTAATTCCATCGTACGTAATTTACAAGAAACACAACTTGCACCCTCTGAATATAAAGTTCAGCCACGTCTCGCCTTCCCTTTGCATGATGAAGCGGTCATCACTGGAGTGAACATGCCACCCCTGATTAAGGGCTACTTAAAAAGCGGGGCTTGGGTCTGTGGTGATCCAGCATGGGATCCGGATTTCCATAGCGCAGACTTATTCATGATGCTGCCACTAGCAAGATTAGATAGTCGATATGCACGTCATTATTTAAAAGAAAAGGAAGCAGCATGAACGCACGCATCCCGTTAAGTGGAGTTAAGCGTACTAAAAAAGAAAAAGAAAAAAAATCTAAACCTATTCATTTCCGCACTATTTGGATTTCTGATATCCATTTAGGCACAAGCGGCTGTCAAGCAAAGCGTCTACTAGAATTTTTAAAAGCAACCGAATCCGATATGCTTTATTTAGTCGGCGACATCGTCGATGGTTGGCAATTAAAGCGTCGTTGGTACTGGCATCAAACCCACAATGATGTGGTGCAACTGGTCATGAAAAAAGCTAAAAAGGGTACGAAAGTGATTTTTGTACCGGGCAATCATGATGAAGCAGTGCGTCAATTTATCGGTTTAGATTTTGGTGGCATTAAGATTCGTGATGAACTGATACACACGACAGCTAATGGCAAACGTATGCTGGTATTACATGGCGATCGTTTTGATGGCGTAATCGCTTGCGCAAAATGGTTGGCATATGTTGGTGATTCTCTTTACACCATGATTTTAAAAATCAATCAGGTCTTTAATACATGGCGCGCGCGTGCAGGTTTACCTTATTGGTCACTGTCTCAATATCTCAAGCTAAAAGTTAAAAATGCAGTCAGCTATATCACTTCATTTGAAGATGCCTTAGCAGCAGAAGCACGTAAGCAAGGCTTGGATGGTGTGATTTGTGGCCATATTCATAAACCAGAAATTCGTGATATTGGTGGCATTCTTTACTGTAATGATGGAGATTGGGTAGAAAGTCTATCCGCATTAGTAGAAGATAAATTAGGTGAATTGAGATTAGTTGATTGGCGCGAAATTATGCTGCGTTGGGAAAAACTCCAATTCGATACTAGTGAAGAAGAAGAAAACTTAGAACTTGTCGACCAACCTGCATGATTTCACTGGCTAATTCTAGTTTTGAAACTACCGCAAATGAAGAAAGTCTTACAACATCTAAGACCGCTTCAAATAAGACGTCTGCACATCAACAAAGCATTTTGATTTTGAGTGTCTCAGCTGGGAATGGCCATGTGCGTGCTGCACAAGCTATCACAGCGCACGCAGAGAAATGCAATCCCACTACCAAAGTCGTGCATAGCGATGTGATGCAATTCGTACCGGCTGCTTTTCGTAAAGTGTATACGGATTGGTATCTCAATCTTGCCAACCAATTTCCTGAAGTCTGGGGTTGGCTTTACAGAAAAACTGATCGCGATCGTTCAGGCAGTTGGGTAGATTTTGCACGCCGTTTATTAGAGCGCCAATGTGCACGTAGTTTGATTTCTGAAATCAAACGCTTCTCACCTGACGCTATTATCTGTACCCATTTTCTGCCGGCTGAATTATTAGCTGCTGCAAAGAAGCGCGGAGAAATCACATGTGATGTATGGGTACAAGTCACCGACTTTGATTTACACCATATGTGGGTGCATGCAGGATTAAACGGCTACTTTGTCGCCAGTCAAGAACTTGCCTACCGTTTAGAATGCCACGGCATACCGACGCATCAAATTATCGTCTCAGGCATTCCCGTCATGCCGGGATTTCGCTCTGCACCAGATCGCCGTATGTGTGCGCATCGCTTTGGATTAGATGCACAACGTCAAACCATACTGATGATGGGTGGTGGCGCAGGCGTAGGTGATATGGAAACTATTGCTAAGAAATTACTCGCTGCAAATAAAGAATGTCAGCTCATAGTCTTAGCGGGTAAAAATGAAGACTTATATCAAGCGCTACAAGCGATTGCCTTACTTCATCCTAATCGGCTTTTTCCAATAGGCTTCACGCAAGAAGTCGATGCCTTAATGGCTTGCGCAGATCTTGTGATTACTAAACCCGGCGGTTTAAGTACTTCGGAATGTTTAGTGATGGGTTTGCCTATGGTGTTAATCAATCCTATTCCAGGACAAGAAGAACGTAACGCAGCGGTCTTACTACAAGAGGGTGTGGCGATTCGTGCTGATGATGCGGATGCCTTGTTATATCGCACTCAACAATTACTCGCGAATGAAGAAAAATTTAATCATATGAAAATCCGAGCAAGAGCGTTAGCCAAACCCGATGCCGCTAAGGTCGTCATGCAGCATGTGATTGATCATCTGGTGCATGCACCAACAGCCAAAGGTGTGTGAGATTAATGATGCTAATGACTTTATTGTTTGTGATGTTGTTGGGATTTTTCTTTGCAAAATTAGAAATCGCGATTGAAGGTGATGCAGGATGGGCGACCAGCTTGCCTACTTGGCGCATAGAAGAACACTGGGCACTCGATTGGTTCTGGGGTGGTCGTGCTATGACGGGTTATCATGCTTGGGCATTTTCACTCGTTGCATTATTTTTTCACTTCCCACTGTTCTTTAGTGGCGAATTTACGCTCAATCTTGAACTACGTGTACTAGCCAGTATTATGATTTTTTGGGTGACGGAAGATTTTCTGTGGTTTGTACTCAATCCTGCATTTGGCTTTAAACGTTTTTCTAAATTACATGCAGATTGGCATAAGAACTGGGTGTTCGGCGCACCAGTTGAATACTGGATTTTTTCACCGCTTGGTTTGGGATTACTCTGGTTTTCTTTTCAACCCTGAGACACAAAATTAATCTAGAAAAAACTCAGGTGATAAGACAGCACGCAAATAAAGTTGGTTTCCATCTTCTTTATCCCGACTAGAAATCCACCAAGCATTAGATTTTCTAACAGTCCAGTATTTAATTTCACCGGTTAACAACAGCGAAGCAACTTGACCACACCATGGTTGATGCCCCACCACCATCACTGGTACCTTAGCATTCGGCCAATCGGCTGCTTCTAATACATCGTGCGCTGTGGCAGCAGGATTGATGCTTTCAACGATTTTAAATTTTCTTTGCAATGCTTCCGCTGTTTGTACTGTACGCACTGTTGGACTGCATAAGATACGACAACCACTGGGTAAGCTGCGATCTAACCACGCTGCCATCTTCGTAGCTTGTCTACGACCATGCGCTGTTAAGGGCCGATCAAAATCATTGTCCCCTTCTTCTGCTTGAGCATGCCGCCATATAATTAAATCCACTTAAGCTCCTATCTTTTGCATTAAGCTTAACTGCGCATTTATTCCTCGTTCTGGATTACGCGGCTGTTTGCGATAATACTGACCATCGGAACGTAATTCCCAAGCATTCAAATTATCTTTGAGATAAGGCAGTAAACCTTCTTGCATAATACGTTTCTTGAGAGTTTTATCCAGCACTGGGAACACCACTTCTATACGTCTAAAAAGATTTCTGTTCATCCAATCTGCACTCGATAAATAGAGTTGATTCTTTTCTCCATTTAAGAAATAGAATATACGACTATGCTCTAAAAAACGACCTACTATTGAGAACACACGAATATTCTCTGAAAGTCCCACCACACCAGGACGCAAGGCACAAGCACCACGCACAATCAGATCAATCTTGACACCCGCTTGTGAGGCTTCATATAAAGCTTCGATAACGGATTCATCCAACAAACCATTCATCTTCGCGATGATTCTTCCCGCTCCCCCTGTGCTCGCGATAGCAGTTTCATGTTTAATCGCTTTGACTATTTCTTTTTGCACATCAAATGGAGCGACCCATAAGTGATTAAGTTTTTTTGGCTTAGTTAAACTGGTTAAGTTAATAAAGATTTCATTCACTTCTTGCGCTAATTCTTGATTGGCAGTCAATAAACCAAAGTCGGTATAAAACTTGGTGGTGGTGGGGTGGTAATTACCTGTACCTAGATGCGCATAAAAACGCAGTTGTTTACCTTCACGGCGTATTACTAAAGCCATTTTTGCGTGCGTCTTCAACCCTACGACGCCATATAAAACTTGTGCGCCTACCTGCTCTAATCGATCGGCCCAATTAATGTTTGCTTCTTCATCAAAGCGCGCCATTAATTCCACAATGACGGTCACTTCTTTGCCATTCCTAGCAGCAGCAATCAAGGCTTCCATTAAATCGGAATTCATTCCGGTACGATAAATCGTCTGCTTAATAGCAACCACCTGTGCATCATAGGCAGCTGCATACATAAAATCGACTACGGGTTGAAATGATTCAAATGGGTGGTGTAATAAGATATCTTTTTTAGCGATGAGGTTGAAGATATTTTGCGACTGAATAGGCAAGGCGTTCTTTTGATTAAATGGTTCGAAGCGCAGCGCAGGCTTAGAAACATAGTCAATTAATTCATTTAAGCGAACCAGATTTACCGGCCCATCAACTGGATATAAGAAGTCAGGATCGATATTAAATTGAGATAATAATAATTGTGCGAGGTGCGCCGGACAATTTTGCGCCACTTCTAATCTGACACCAAATCCAAACTGTCTAGTTTGTAATTCACCCTTTAAAGCCTGACGTAAATTTTTTACCTCTTCTTCATCTACCCATAAATCACTATCGCGTGTCACTCGAAATTGAGAATACGATATCACTTCACGCCCCGGGAAAATATCTTCTATATGTGCGTGAATAATCGAGGACAGTAAACAGAAAACTATTTTTCCATCAGTATTCGTATCAGGTAGTCGTATGATGCGCGGTAAAACACGCGGTGCTTTCATTACAGCTATAGATGTGCTGCGACCAAATGCATCTTTACCCGCTAACTCCACAATGAAATTCAAACTTTTATTGACGATTTGCGGAAACGGATGGGACGGGTCTAATACTATGGGCGTGAGTAAGGGACGTACTTCGTTTTCAAAAAACTCCTTAACCCAAGCACGCTGTGCAGCACCGCGCTCATGATGGCGCAATAACTGCACACCCTCTTTTGCTAGGGCTGGCAAGATCAATTGATTTAAAACAGCATATTGACGTCGGACTAAGGCATGACATTCAGGACTCATACCTTCGAGATCTTTTTTAAAGCTAGTTTGTTTTGATCCTGTTTGATGACGGTTTCTTGCCATTAAACTGGCAATACGTACTTCAAAAAATTCATCGAGGTTGCTACTGACGATACACAGATAGCGTAGACGTTCTAATAAAGGAATGGAAGGATCTTCTGCCTGCGCCAGCACGCGACGATTAAACGCAATTTGTGACAGTTCACGATTCAGAAAGCGCGTATCAGCCACGGGCTTGCCAAATTTTTTATCAGCTTGATTAGTCTGACTCATGCCACCATCCTTGAATGGATTGCTAATTTTTTTTCGGAGTGTAGGTTGTCTAAATGACAGTTTCATTACAGACAATATTTTCTTAATCTGACTAGTTCCTGACAATGTAATTGTCTTGAAACAATACGTCTATATATTGCTCTCTGTTTCATTCGTTTAACGTTAAGGAGCTCCCATGCTAACCAAGCGCATTATTTCTGGCGTTGCACTTGCCGCGTCATCTATTGTACTTTCTCTAACAGCCCATGCAGCCGACATAACTGGTGCTGGCGCTACTTTTCCTTACCCAATTTATTCTAAATGGGCTGAAGCTTACAATGCTGCGACCGGCATTGGCTTAAACTACCAGTCAATCGGTTCTGGCGGTGGCATTAGGCAAATCAAAGCTAAAACTGTAGATTTCGGTGCTTCCGATATGCCTTTAAAGCCTGAAGAACTGGAAAAAGAAGGCTTGATGCAGTTCCCTGCAATTATCGGTGGCGTTGTTCCAGTCATGAATCTCGACGGTATCGCTCCTGGTCAATTGAAATTGACAGCTGATGTTATTTCTGCAATACATTTAGGCAAAATCACTAAATGGAATGCTCCTGAAATCGCTGCTTTGAATCCTGGTGTGACTCTTCCTGCTTTAGCAATCACCGTTGTACATCGCGCTGATGGTTCAGGTACCACATTCTTATGGACTGATTATCTGTCCAAAGCAAATGCTGATTTTAAAGCAGCCGTTGGTTCAGGTACTGCTGTTAAATGGCCAACTGGTGTAGGCGGCAAAGGTAACGAAGGTGTGGCTGCAAACGTTCAGCGTATCAAAGGTGCTTTTGGCTATGTTGAATATGCGTATGCTAAGAAAAACAAAATCGTTCACGCGCAATTGAAAAACTTGGACGGTCAGTTTGTTCAACCTGACGACGATGCTTTCAAAGCTGCAGCAGCGAATGCTGATTGGAATGCTGCTCCTGGTATGTTCTTGGTGTTAACCAATCAACCAGGTAAAGCAAGCTGGCCTGCAACAGGTGCTTCTTTCATCATCATGCACAAATCTCAAGCTGATGGTTTGACTGGTCGCGCAGTATTGAAATTCTTTGACTGGTCATTCAAGAACGGTAGCGGCATGGCAACTGAACTTGATTATGTTCCTATGCCACCAGCAGTTGTTAAGCTGATTCAAGACAACTGGAAAGCACAGTTGAAAGATCCAAGCGGCAAAGCAATTTGGTAATTCTTAAGTTTCAAATGAAAACGGACCTTCGGGTCCGTTTTTTTATGGTTAGTTGATTTTAATTAGTGGGAACGATTAGCACAGCGACATCGTTCATCAAAATTGTAGGGCGCAATGGATTGCGCCGAATGCGATGTAGCTACAACAAAAAATTTTCGAATAAAGTGCCACATGTGATATTTCATTTGCAAACATCACAGGAGATACTTCAATGATGAGAGTCGCCTGTATTAACCGAGACTCCATACGGCGCAATACATTGCGCCCTACTTAGCAGTTGGAATGACTGAGGACGATCAGATTCGACTACAGCGATGCAGGTATGAAGTTCTGATCGGTGACAACTAATTTAGGAGGGAATTGGACTATGAATGCACTACCCTGTCCCACTTCGGAGTCTATGGTTAATTGCGCTTGATGACGTATCAATACATGCTTCACAATCGCTAAACCTAAACCTGTTCCTTGTGTCTCACGTGAACGACCTTTATCAACACGATAAAAACGTTCAGTTAAACGAACGATATGTTCTGGTCGTATGCCGATTCCATTATCACGCACGATAAATCGTGGTCCATCGCTATGCGTTTCCCAGATGATGTCTATTTTTCCACCATCTGGTGTATAGCGCACTGCATTGGTTACGAGATTGGCAAAGGCACTATGCAATTCATCACTACTACCCATGAGATCAGGACCAACAACGCTCAATGAAATCTGATGTCGACCACTAGAGAGGGCTACGCTATCACGCTGTATCTGTTGTAATAACATTTCGACTTTAACTAACTCAGGACGCACAGGATGATCTATCGCTTCCAGTCTGGTTAAAGACAACATATCTTCCACCAAATTTTGCATGCGCTTACCTTGATCAGTCATCAGATTTAAATGCTGAATTCTGGTTTCTAGATCTAAATCTGGCTGGGAGGCAGCAATCTCTAAAAAACCATTAATAACAGTTAGTGGTGTACGGAGTTCATGCGATGCATTGGCAATGAAGTCACGTCGAGTTTGATCTAATCGATCCGCATCTGTTACATCATGCGTGACTAGAATTTGTCTACTTTGTTCAAAGGGAATCAGATGAATGATGAGTTTGCGTTCACCCAAGGTCATGCTTAAGGGTTTTTCATATTTCCCTAAGATGATGTAGTCAATAAATTCAGGACTACGTATCAAGTTAGTGACACGCATGCCTTTGTCACGATCTAAATTTAAGCGTAAATGTTTTTCTGCAAGTGGATTGCACCACTCAAGAAACAATACATCATCCATGATGACTACACCATCCGGCAATAAGCTCATGGCTTGTCTAAAACGCGACAACCATTCGGCTAAATCATTGCGGTTTTTTTGATCTTCACGACGCAATCTGTAGAGACGAGCAAAGATATCTGTCCAGGCACCAAAGCCATCGACTAATTTAATTTGATCGGGATTTTCCAGCCACAGCGAGAGCTGATAAAGATATTGAAGCTGAATTAAGGCCAAGCCCAGAACAGCAATGAAACCAATCACTAATGCTGCTGTTGAACCCCACCAATACCAACCCAAACCCATGGTAAAGGCAACTAACAGTAGTCTTAAGATGACCGGAATCCAGAATAAAGATCGTGGACTCATGATTGAAAAATCGACTTATTTCTCAGAAAGCATGTAGCCTACACTACGAATGGTCTTTATGAGGAATTCTGCTTCACCTAAGGCTTTACGCAAACGCAAAATATGCACGTCAACGGTACGCTCTTCCAGCACTACATGATCACCCCAGACTTTGTCCAGTAATTGACTGCGGGAAAATACGCGCTCGGGATGAGCGATCAGGAATTTTAAAAGTTTAAATTCAGCATGACCTATCTCGACTTGACTGCCTTGCACAAAGACACGGCAGCTAACTGGATCAAGCTCTAAAGGACCAGCAGTCATTGCCATTTCAGCATGTTCTGGCATTTTGCGTCGAATGACAGCTTTGATACGAGCAGTCAGCTCGCGTGGTGAGAATGGCTTGGTGATGTAATCATCAGCGCCTTGATCTAAACCGGCGACCTTGTCTTCTTCCATGCCTTTAGCGGTCAGCATGATGACGGGCAAACTACTGAAGTTACGATCAGAACGTATGCGCGCAAGAAGTTTGAGGCCTGATTGATCAGGCAACATCCAATCCAACAAAATTAATTGCGGACGATTGTGCTGTAAGTGCTCCCAAGCATCGGCAGTGGTATGAACTACATCAGCGTCCCAACCAGCTGATTTTAAGGTGAAACGAACTAGCTCTACAATTGCTAGTTCGTCTTCAACAATTAAAATTTTTGGTACTGACACGCTAGAGAATCAACAATCAGGAAAGTTCAGATTGTTTGTTAACTGCATAGTCGGTATGACGTATATCTTTACCTTCAACGATGTACACCACATATTCAGCTATGTTTTTTGCATGATCGCCAATACGCTCTATCGCTTTCGCTACCCATAAGGTGTCGAGCGAAGCAGAAATAGTACGGGGGTCTTCCATCATGAAGGTGATGACATTACGCATGACGGAACGGAACTCCGAATCAATCATTTCATCACGAACAATTAAGCGTGTCGCTTGTTTTTCATCTAAGCGCGCAAAAGCATCGAGTGCACCATGCAACATTTCACCTGCAGTCACAGCCATCACTCTTACGATTTCTTCATGCGCAATCGGTGTCAATCCACGCTGATGCATGGCACGTGCGGCACGAGCAATTTTGGTCGCTTCATCACCAACACGCTCTAAGTCAGTAATGGCTTTAATGGTCGCCATCACAGTGCGTAAATCATTCGCTGCAGGCTGACGTTTGACAATCAAATGACTACAATGATCATCTAAATCCACTTCCATTTGATTGACTTCGAGATCAGCTGCAATAATGCGATCTGCCTCTTGCAAATTCAGTGTGCGAAAACAAACTATCGCATCTTGAAACTGTTTTTCAACGATACCACCCATGAGTAATACCTTGGAGCGTATGGCTTCCAAATCTAACTCATATTGTTTTGATGAATGTCCTGATGGCATTTTGCTCTCCGATCAATAATATTTTCAGCAATTAACCAAAGCGACCCGTAATGTAATCTTGAGTCTCTTTTTTTACTGGGTTAATAAATATGCTATCTGTCTCACCAAATTCCACTAACTCACCTAGATACATATAAGCAGTAAAGTCTGAACAACGCGCCGCTTGCTGCATATTATGTGTAACGATGGTAATAGTGTAGTCTTCTTTTAACTCACTAATCAGTTCTTCGATTTTAACAGTGGATATTGGATCCAGTGCTGAAGTCGGTTCATCCAGCAATAATACATCCGGCTTCACTGCAACAGCACGAGCAATGCACAAACGCTGTTGCTGACCACCTGAAAGAGATAAGCCGCTTTTATTCAGTTTATCTTTTACTTCATTCCACAGCGCTGCTTTATTTATAGCCCATTCTACACGCTCATCCATTTCACCTTTAGAAAGGTTTTCATAGAGGTTTACGCCAAACGCAATATTTTCATAAATCGACATGGGAAATGGCGTTGGCTTTTGAAACACCATACCGATTTTCGCGCGTAAGATATTTACATCCACATTGGAATCAAGAATATTACGTCCGCCGTAGCGAATATCACCTACTGCACGTTGACCAGGGTAGAGGTCATACATACGATTTAAGGTACGCAACAAAGTCGATTTACCGCAGCCAGATGGGCCAATGAAAGCGGTCACTTTCTTTTCATAGATGTCGAGATTAATATCTTTTAATCCCTGAAATGATCCATAAAAAAAGTTGAGTCCCGCTACCTGTATGGTTACCGGTAGATTTTCTACGGTTAGACTTGCCTGAGATTGTTCAGTCATCATCACTGTGTTCCCATTCATTTTTAATTTTTAGTGGTTTTTACCAGAATGCGGGACAGAATATTTAATCCCAACACACTAAAGGTTATTATTAAAGCGCCGCCCCATGCTAATTCACGCCAGTTATCATAAGGACTCATCGCAAACTGGAAAATCACAACCGGTAAATTCGCCATCGGTGCATTCATGTCACTGCTGTAGAACTGGTTATTCAAGGCAGTGAATAATAAAGGTGCTGTCTCACCTGAGATACGCGCTACAGCGAGTAATACACCGGTTAATACACCCGCTTTGACAGCGCGTAGTCTGACCATAGTCGCTACCTTCCAACGCGGTGCTCCCAGCGCAAATGCCGCTTCCCGCAAACTACTCGGTACCAAACCCAGCATATTGTCAGTGGTACGCACAACTACAGGCACTGCAATTAAAGCAATCGCGATACTGCCTGCCCAACCAGAAAAATGTCTAACTTGTGCGACATATAATGCGTACACAAACAAGCCAAGCACAATTGAAGGAGCTGACAACATCACATCGGTTACAAAGCGCGTGCCTTGCGCGAAACGACTTTCTTCTCCATATTCAGCCAGATAAACGCCTGCAAAAATACCGATGGGTGTGCTTATCAATATTGCTACTCCCACCATTAATAAACTACCAACGATAGGATTGAGTAAACCACCACCTTCACTACCTGGTGCCGGCGTAGTATGCGTAAAGATAGCCAGATCAATCGCGCCTAAGCCATTGATGATCAATATTGTCAGAATCCAAAGTAGGAAAAATATACCGGTTGCCATGGCACAAACGGACAAACTAATACCTACCCTATGCTGCCAAAGACGGCGCGTATAAATAGCGTTATTAGAAATTTCTAGATTTTGACTCATTATTTTTTACCTTCACCTTGAGACATACGCATCAGCATAATTTTTGCTGCTGCTAATACGATGAATGTAATCACAAACAGAATCAAACCCAATGCGAACAGAGATGAGATATGTAATGTTGAGTCTGCCTCTGCGAATTCATTCGCCAACGTTGAAGCAATACTGTTACCAGCTGCGAACAAAGACCAAGATAGTTTGTGTGCATTCCCAATCACAAAGGTAATTGCCATGGTTTCACCGAGTGCACGACCCAGTCCTAACATGACACCACCCACCACACCAATACGTGTGTAAGGCAAAACAATTTTGCGCATCACTTCCCACTTTGTACAACCTATTGCATAAGCTGATTCTTTTAATACTGCAGGACAGGTTTCAAACACATCACGCATAACAGCTGCAATGAATGGGATGATCATAATGGAGAGAATAATGCCCGCAGTAAGCATTCCTATTCCCATCATAGGGCCTTGAAATAATTCGCCGATGACGGGCACATTCCCTAGCGTGTTTTGTAACAGTGGTTGTATGTGATCCGACATAAATGGCGCAAAGACAAACATGCCCCACATGCCGTAAATGATACTGGGAACACCTGCTAATAACTCTACCGAGGTACCTAAGGGACGCTTGAGCCAGTTAGGACAGATTTCTGTTAGAAATAAAGCAATACCAAAACTTACCGGAAATGCAATCAAGAGGGCGATAAAAGAAGTAATCACGGTGCCCGCAATTGCAATTAACGCACCATATTCATCATTAATTGGATCCCACTCTATACGCGTGATAAAACCAGGCCCAAAATGCTCAAATGCTGGCCAAGCGCTAATAATGAGTGAAACAATGATGCCCGCTAGCACTAGCAAGACCAAAAAGGCAAACGAGAAAGTGATCTTATGAAAAATAAAGTCAGGCAGCTTAGAACTAGTCGATCTGTTCATTTGCAGAGCCGCTTCCATCTGCGTGTTGGTTTCGCTCATAGTCTGAAGTGTCTTGGAATGGGTGGGAACGGCGGATAAATTTACAAGACGAACTCTATGCAAAGATTATGACATGACAATGACTGAGAAACGGCTTACTTATTTGACAATCCTTGAGGCTTAACACAGCCATTTTTTTCTTCTTTTAGTTGTTGCTTTACCATGCTAATGCTGCTTACTTGCTCTAGCAACGTGTCCCGTCATCATGCCTTCACATTTTAGCCATAACATTAAAAAAAATTTAAGAATGGTGGAGACTGTGATGCAAGCAACTTATGTCGATGATTTAGAACATTATCTGCGTCAAACTAAGCCTGAGCCAGGTACGCTATTTTTTGCAATTAGTAAGCACGACTATATTGGTACCTTAGTTCGCTCGAGCTTACAGGCGAAAGCGGAATGTAAAAAAATTGGGGAATCCCTAGGCATGCATTATTTTGCAATGCCTATATCTATTGCTAAGCAATTAATCACCCAGATTTATTCTTCACTGAGTCAGGATTTTTTTGTCAGTAATTTAGAAGATCTAGAAAAATTCAAGCAACCTGTTTTAGTCTTTTCAGATTCTCAAGCTGTGGTGATTGAAATTCAAGATAATGCGTGTATTAAGTCCTAGACTATGTAGCCAACAAGCTTCTTGCTATTGGTTGATATGCATAGGCTTGTTAATTCTGAGCGCAAATTGTGCAGCAGCTGAAAATGCGATCGGTCGATTTGATGCCACGCACTCCAGTCCCCCACCTCCTTGGCAGTTAATCCGCTTTGATAAATCTGCACCACCTACTAGTTATAGCGTGAAAGAATGGGATGGACTTGCAGCGGTAGAAGCACGCGCTGAATCGAGTATGGCGCTACTAGGTAGAAAGGTAGAGGTTGATTTACATGACACACCTATACTCTGTTGGCGTTGGCGTGTTGAACACGTAGTAAAAACCGCTGATATGCATAAACGCTCTGGCGATGATTATGCAGCACGTATTTATCTTGCATTGTCATTACCTGAAGAAGCAATGTCCTTAACAACGAAAGCGACGCTCAAGATTGCACGCAGTATTTGGGGTAGAGATATGCCAGATGCTGCGATTAATTATGTTTGGGACAATAAGCATCCAATCGGCATGCAAGTCGCGAATGCTTATACCAGCCGTGCGCAAATGATTGTTCAACAAACTGGGAATGCACAAGCAGGCAAATGGGTGGAAGAACGTGTGAATGTAAAAGCGGATGTGACTAAATTATTTGGCACTGATAAAGCGAAATTATTTTTATTAGCGATTGCAGCTGATTCAGATAACACGAAAGAAAATGTTAAGTCTGGTTTTGCCGATCTCCATTTCGTGAGTGAAGATCAGTCGTGTAATTTCACTCCTATGATTAAATATAATATCGCTAAAGAAAAATAATGTTTCAGTACATTTTTTCTTCTCAACCACCTCAGAGAATTATTTTTTATTTTTTAATCGCCATCTCTGGCTTGAGTGTGAATGCTTATGCTGCGCGCCCCTTTGTCACCGATGATGCGCGCCTGACTACTGAAGGTAGCTGTCAAATTGAAACCTGGACACGCTCCTATAAAAGTAGCTTAGAAACATGGGCACTACCTGCTTGCAATCCTACGGGAAATTTGGAATTTACTGTTGGCGGTGGACGCGCTTATTTTGATGCTGTTGCCACGCCTACTTCGACTGATTATGTGTATCAAGCAAAGACTTTATTTCGTAAGTTAGATCAGCACACAACAGGCATAGGTTTAGCTGTCGGTATGGTGCATCATCCATCGATTCAAGTCGGTCCGAATCAACATGGCAATCAATATGCCTTCATTCCAATTTCTGTTCCACTTAATGAAGATCGTTTAATTATGCATTTGAACCCTGGTATCTTGCGGGATAAGGCATCACAAGAAACAAGAAAAACTTGGGGTATTGGTTTTGAGTTCAATGCCACACCACGTTGGATGCTGATTGCTGAAAGCTTTGGTGATACTTCTACCGGCAGTTATTGGCAAAGTGGTGTGCGCTTTGCCATCATTCCTAACTTATTACAAGTTGATACGACAACGGGGAAGAAATATTCAGGAAATAATGAGTCGCAGTGGATTTCTTTTGGATTGCGTTTCACACCATCTAGTATTTTTTAATTCGCTTACTTTAACTATTCCGACGCGGATAGCCTTCGGAAAGTATGCGTGTCCACACCACATCTTTTTGTTGGTCTGACATAAACACCCAATCTGCGACTTCAGCTACGGTACGACCACATCCCCTGCAAATATCATCAAAGGTGGTGGAGCATACTGCAACACAGGGTGTGTCGGGTCGTTCAGAAGGAGTTTGCATCATCATCACTCAAATTAAAACAAAACAAGCTGAAAGCAAGATCAGCTTATGAATGTGTCACAAGAGTTGAGATTGTACTAGGGATTAAACAATGCGTTGTGCAGGGTCAAGCAAACATGCGTCTGGGCTTGCATCTAATTGCATGGCTTCTTTTGCTTTACCCACACTCATCATTTCAGGCAGCGCGATATTATTTTTTACCGCTGTTAATTCAGCCAAAATAGAAATCGCAATTTCAGAGGGTGTTTTACTACCGATATATAAGCCTATAGGGCCATGTAATTTACTTAACTGCTCTGGTGTACAATCAAATTCGAGTAAACGCTCGCGACGTTTACTGTCATTTAAACGTGAACCTATAGCACCGACATAAAACGCATCGGATTTCAATGCTTCCATTAAGGCTAAATCATCGAGCTTAGGATCATGCGTTAAAGCGACCACTGCACTACGACTATCTAATTGCATCTCCATGACTAGATCATCCGGCATAGCATGCACAACTTGTACACCATCGACATGCCAGCCTTCGCGGTATTCTTCACGCGGATCACAGACTGTCACAAAATAATCCATACCGACTGCAATCTGCGCTAAGAAGCGTGATAACTGTCCGGCACCAATAATGAGTAATCTCCAACGAGGACCATGAATGGTCGTCAGTGCTGCTTCAGAAATTTGCAGATTCATACCTGCACGAGCAGGACCCAAGCTAACTTCGCCTGTTTGTAAATCTAAACGACGTGCAATCAATTCATGATTTGCAAGACGTGTTATGAGTTCAGCGATTTTACTTTCGCTATGTAAGGGCTCTATCGATAATTGTATGGTGCCACCACATGGCAAACCAAAACGATGCGCTTCATCCGCCGTGATGCCATAGGTCACTACCTCTGGCTTAGTGCGTGTAATGCCGTGTTGTCTTACGCGTTCAATTAAATCATCTTCAATGCAACCACCAGAAACAGAGCCAACCACATGACCATCTTCACAAATACCTAGCGTGGCACCTTCAGGACGTGGACTAGAACCCCAGGTCTTAATAACGGTAACCATTTCACATTGTTTACCCGCAGCGATCCATTGCGCGCAGGTTTTTAAAACTTCTAGATCAATGCTATCCATAATTGGCTGCTATATGTTGGTGTGATGATCAAAGCTTAGCTGCTTATGCATGTTATTGCATGCAATAACGCGCACTAGTTTCATTTTACGAATTCAAGCTTAAATAAAAAATGCTCCCCTCCAGCTAAGGAGGGGAGCACCGAACTACTTTATTGCATTTGGCGAATTAAGCCTTCTTCAAGTGCGAAGCAAGTGGGAAGTCGCGTACGCGCTTACCAGTTGCTGTGAAGATTGCGTTACCAACTGCAGCACCGATCAATGAAGTTGATGGCTCACCTACACCACCTGGCTTCTCGTTGCTTTCAACTAAAACGATATCAATAACTGGTGATTCGTTTTGACGAATTACGCGGAAGTCATTGAAGTTGTTTTGTTGGATCTGACCATCTTTAACAGTGATTTCGCCGTACAGTGCGCCGGAGAGACCGTAAACGATACCGGACTCGAGCTGCTGACGAACGATTTCAGGGTTAACCATACGGCCTGGATCGCAAGCTACGGTTACTTTGTGTACTTTTACATTGCCACCAGTTACTGAAACTTCAGCAACTTGAGCCATGTAAGTGCCATAGCCTTCCATCAGCGCTACGCCTAATGCACGACCCTTAGGTAATTTCTTACCCCAGCCTGCTTTTTCAGCTGCTAATTTCAACACGTTTACATAACGCGCATCTTTCAACTGTGACAGACGATATTCAACTGGATCTTGCTTAGCTGCGTTAGCCATTTCATCCATGAAGCACTCGTTAGCGAAGCAGTTCATGGTGTGTGACACAGCGCGCAAATAACCAACACGCAGGCCAGCATCGTGAATGATCAAGTCATGTGATGTGTTTGGCACATCATATGGAGCAACTGCTGCTTCAACCATGAATGGATCCAGTGTGTTCTTAGGCAGACCGAATGCACGTTGGGTGATGGACTGTGAAGTCATTTGGAACTTCACGCCAACTGGCTTGCCTGATGCATCCAGACCAGCTTCCATACGTTGCAAACCTTGTGGACGATAGAAGTCATGCTTCATGTCGTCTTCACGTGTCCAGAGTACTTTAACTGGACGGCCAACTGCTTTCGATACTTGCACTGCCTGAGCGATGAAGTCGAGTTCGATACGACGACCGAAACCACCACCGAGGAAAGTTGTTGTCACTGTGACATTCTCTGGCTTGATACCGAGAACAGCCGCTGCCGTACCTTGTGCACCTTGTGGGAACTGGGTAGGACCGGTCAATTCGCAACGATCGCCTTTAACATCAGCGATGAAGTTCATTGGCTCTAACGGTTGATGCGCGATCAACTGAGTGGTGTAGTTAGCTTTTAAAACTTTAGCTGCACCGTTGATTGCGTTTTGTGCGTTACCAACATCAGGACGAATCTTGATTGGCTTGATGGTTTTCTCTGCATCTTTGATGCCTGCCCACATAGAAGCAGTTGAGAGACCAGCGTGTTGGCCGTTATCCCACTCCACTTTCAAGGTTTTACGTGCCTTGAATGCGTGCCAGTAGGAATCAGCAACCACTGCAACGCCATCACCAATTTGAACAACGTCGATTACGCCAGGCATTGATTTAGCTTTAGTCGCATCGAAGCTCTTTGGCTTGCCACCGATTACTGGTGTTTGCTCAATTGAAGCGTAGACCATACCAGGAACCTTAGCATCGATACCAAACTGCGCTGTACCGTTTACTTTGGATGGTGTGTCTAAACGCTGGATTGGCTTACCAACAACTTTAAACTGTGATGGATCTTTCAGTTTAACGTCTTTAGGTACAGGCACTGAAGCAGCAGCTGCAGCGAGTTCACCGTAAGTAGCTGATTTGCCACCACCTGAAACAACGCCATTGTCTGCGGTCAAGGTAGAAGCATCAACGCCCCACTTGTTCGCAGCAGCTTGTACCAACATGGTACGCACTTGTGCGCCACCTATGCGCAGCTTTTCCCATGCATCACGAATCGCGGTGGAACCACCGGTGATTTGCGCGCCGAGCAAGCCGTTTACATAGGCAGGATTTGCACCAGCGGTTGCTACTTTAACCTTGGTGATATCAACACCGAGTTCTTCAGCAATCAGCATAGGCAATGATGTATGAACACCTTGGCCCATTTCTGACATGTGAGAAATCAGAGTGACAGTATTGTCATCAGCAATGTGCACCCAAGCATTAGGGGTATGCACGGAACCAGCAGCATGCGCTTCTTCGCCACCTAGACCAGGCAAATACATACCCAGTACGGAGACGCCGGAAGCAACTGCGGATGTCTTTAGAAAATCACGACGTGTAGTTGTCATTTGTGTTGTCTCCTTAAGCCTTGCGCATTTCGGCTGCAGCATCCTTGATGGCAGCACGGATGCGGTTGTAAGTACCGCAACGGCACAGATTGCCAGTCATTGCAGCATCGATATCAGAATCGCTTGGATTTTTGTTCTTAGCGAGTAATGCTGTCGCGCTCATCAACTGACCAGATTGGCAATAACCGCACTGTGGCACTTGATGTTTAACCCATGCTTTTTGCAATGGATGCGAATTATCTGCGGAGAGTGACTCTACTGTAGCGACTTTCTTACCTGCTACTGCAGACACTGGAGTCTGGCAGGAACGGATAGGACTACCATTTAAATGTACTGTGCAAGCACCACACAAAGCTGCGCCGCAGCCAAATTTAGTGCCGGTCAGACCGACTTCATCACGAATCACCCATAACAACGGGGTATCCGGCTCGGCTTGGACGGTTACCGTCGAGCCGTTCAGGTTGAAACTGATTGCCATGTTAACTCTCCTCTTTTTTTGTTTCACTACAAATTAAACTAACGATTACTCATCAGAATTATTATTCGACCCACCCTAAGCTGCGTCGATTTTACTGCTCCATTCGCACGCCTATTTTGATTCAAAACGGCATGCGAACCTTCACTTACGGATCGGTCGTGATTACCTCAAAAACCTTTACTTCTCAGGCAAAAATTTTGCGCCTAAGACTATATAACACCGTTATTTCCCAAAATCAAGAAACCGCATAACTGAGTGGCTGACGAAAGCGGCAACATTATTTATTTACTATGTTTTTTAACGGCTAATCGAACGGCGCTAAGCATAACAATTTGTGGCATAAAAAGTTTTTACCCTAGTACGCTAGTAGGTTTTTATTTTTAAAATATAGAAAGAATTGCTGCAATGCGGAGATAGCATGCCAAACACGTAATACATTCACATTGCAAAAATTAAGCTCAATGAAATCAAGTCACTAAGATCATCGACAAGCAAATAAAGTAGTCAAGTTAAAAAATTGAAGCGCTTGCTGATATGAAAAGTAGGAGAAAAATTCTTGATAGAGGTCTGGGCACTGAAGAAATGTTGCGTTGAATCAGAAGCGAATTTACACAACCAGCGTCTCGTCGGTACGTGTATCACCTTCGGTATCAACCCAAGTAATCACCACACGATCGCCTTTTTGGCCGCCTTTAAATTTAAATGCAAAATAAGGGTCCCTAGAAACCGATCCACCAAAGTGCACATATAAAATTTGCTGGCCATTACACGTGCCGCGTATGGTTTGGATAAAGTGCGGCAGGTTTAAATGGCCGCCTGTATCCCAAGTCAGACGACTAATCATGCGATGCTTCATTAATACTTTGACTTCAACGAGATCGCCATTTTGCGTCGCTCTGACACGCATCGGTTCTGCCATGCTTATTCCTTCATTCTTAATGCGCTCTGCTGTGGTTTTTGCTGTGGTTATTATTTATAGCGACTGGTATCAATACCACGCACCGAACCATAAGGACGATTTTGATCTGCCATATTGCCATTGCGTCCATTAATTGCGGCGGGCAATACAACCAATGATTTTTCATCAATCACACAATTTTTTTCACAGGCTTTACTGTTTACGTCCGGTGTTCCTTTTACATCCAACATACCATGTGCAGTATTCGCACCAAGTCGATTTGGTAAACGCTGCTGCACTGATGCAATCGTATCATTGGATAAGGTGAAATCTGCAGGTACTAAATCCGCTAAATGTAAGAGATATGCTGTCGAAGCATAGACTTCATTAACGGATAAACTTTTCGGTGCATCAAAAGGCATAGCACGATGTATGTAGTCCCACAACGTGGAGACTGTGGTTAACTTCATGATGGTAGTGCGTGCATTCTCTGTCGCTGCATTCAAACCAGCTGCTCGACCTCGCTCCACATCAGCCGCAGTTGTGCCACCTACTAGTGGCGTAAATACTTCAGGTGATTCACCAAACACACCATGACAAGATGCACATTTTGCTTCCCAAACTTTCTGACCTTGGCTGACAGTGCCTGCGCCTTTAGGTAAGCCTTTAAAATCAGCGCGCACATCAATATCCCATGCAGCGATTTCCGCCAAGCTTGCTTTGCGACCTACGTTAGTAAATCCTTCTGCACTTGCTAAGGATGGCAGCACACACACTAAGCATAAGCAGATAAGACCATTAAGATATTTGTACATTAAATACCTCACCTGAAGATTCCACTCGCCACGACTGTATTGCATTGTTGTGATACACAGAACGTGTACCACGTACAGCACGCAGCTCTTGCATACGCGGTTGTACATAACCCGTTTCATCGATAGCACGTGATTGCAAAATCGCAGGCTTGCCATCCCATTGCCAATCAATATTAAAGCGAGTTAAACATTTACTCAGCACTGGTGATTCTAGTCGCGCTGTTTTCCAATTACGACCACCATCTACAGAAACATCAACACGTGTGATTTTGCCGCGACCCGACCATGCAAGACCCGTGATGTTATAAAAACCTTTGTCCATCAAAAGCTGTCCACCGGATGGAGTCGTGATCACGGATTTACATTCTTGAATGAGAGAGTATTGACGCACTGATCCATCGGGCATGAGATCAATATATTGGGTGGATTCTTCTCGAGTCGCATAAGGTGCATCACCTACTTCAATACGTCTTAGCCATTTCACCCATGAGACACCTTGCGCACCAGGCACTACTAGCCGCAATGGATAACCATTTTCAGGGCGCAGCATTTCACCATTCATGCCCCACGCCACTAACACATCATCAAGTGCGCGTTCGATTGGAATGGTGCGCGTTAAACTAGCGCCATCAGCACCTTCAGCTAAAACAAATTTTGCTTTGCTTTTATCGATGCCGCAATCTTCTAACAAGAGTGTGAGTGGTACTCCGGTGAATTCACTACACGACAACATGCCATGGGTGTACTGCACAGAAGGAACAGCAGGTCCACCCCAATCCATTGCCGTGTTGGCGCCACACTCTATGAAATGCATGCGCGATACAGAAGGCAAGCGCATTAGATCACCAACGGTGTACACCTTGGCATTCGAGACTAAACCATTAATCATCAGTCTATGACTAGCAGGATCAATATCATGCCAACCTGCGTGATGTCGTTCAAAATGCAAACCACTTGGTGTGATGATGCCAAACAATCCCTGTAGCGGTGTGAAGGCCACACCACTCTCACGTTTTTTAGTCAGACCAGGTGATTCGCGTCTTTGTAAATTAGATTCATGACGCGATGGCATGCCATACGGTGTATGCGCAACTGGATTACCTAAGGACGTACTATGCTTAGGCAAATTTAAGATCGCAGGATCACCATCCAAGCCCGGATGATCAGCTGCAGCATTTGCATTCCCAGTTGCTAAACCACTTGCAGCGACTACCCCTGCAGCGGCTGCAAAACTACGGCGTAAAAAATTACGTCGCGTTTCATTTAATCCATCAGCATTAATTTCTGCAATCAATTCATCAGAAATAAAATTTTCAGGTGCTGACTGAATCCGACCATAAGAACGAGAATTAGACACGATAAGAGTACTTATTTTTTACAGGCGATTTGCATCAGCGTGCGCTGCACACTACCTGCTTCGGGTTTCATCCAAGCAGTAGGTACGTAAGCGGCATGCACCATCTGACTATTCCCCATAGGATCAGGATGCCAGAAATATAAAAGCTCACGACTCACATCTTTGCCGCAATCATATTCATCCTGGCCCTTCATGGAGCGGAATTTTTTATCACCCAAGCTTTGGCTCGTTGCATAATCTGACAGATGCCACATCACCATCGTGCCATGGCCGCTATCAACGCGCGATTCAACATCGATATACAAGGACATATCGCTACCGTTGTGATCAACTTTCGACCAATCTGCATAGGCAGCAGAAGTAAAGACACCGAGCGCTGCAATTAACAAGAATTTTTTCATTTTTAATCCATCCAATTTTGCATAAGCTATTTCATTAATAGTCTAAGCAAAGTATAACAGCGCAAAAAATGTCGAGTACAATCGACTCGAAAAGTGGCACGCTAACTGACCACTACTCCCCTTTCCCTAGCGTTCACCCTCGATACTTCATGATGGATATTCTTATGCAGAACAGCTCAATGAATTCAAAGTTCGGTTCAAAATTTGCTTCAATATGCGCTTCACGCTTTACTGCTCTGTTAATTAGTTGTTTATTCTTTAGCACCTCTAGCTTTGCCGTCAGTCAGCAAGAATTAGCCATAAATGGAATGGCTGCTACTTGCGCTAACTGTCACGGCACTTTTGGTAAGAGCATTCAAGATGGCGCACTTCCCTCCTTGGCTGGTATGAAAAACGATTACTTCATCGAACAAATGCAGGCCTTTAAATCTGGCGCACGTAAAGCCACCATCATGCATCAGCTCGCTAAGGGCTATAACGACCAACAAATTAAAGACCTCGCCGCTTATTTTGCTGCGCAGTCGCGCTAGGAGCTCGCCATGGATCGCAGAACATTTTTACAAGCGACTGCAGTACTGGGTTTATCAATTAGTGCACTCCCCGCTTGGTCTATGCGCGGTGCAAAAGTTGTAGTGATTGGTGGTGGTTATGGCGGAGCGACAGTAGCTAAATATATACGTCTACTGTCAGAAGGAAAAATTGACGTCACCATCGTCGAGCCTAACAAAGAATTTATATCCTGCCCAATGTCTAATCTCGTCATTGGTGGTAGTCGACAGCTTGCTGATATTTCACGGCCTTATTCAACGCTAACAAAAAATCACGGTATTCGTATCGTACAAGATACCGTCACTGCAATTGACAGCACTGCACGCACATTAAGATTATCCGGTGGCAGCTCACTCTCTTATGACAAGCTCGTAGTCTCGCCTGGCGTTGAACTTGATTTCAATAGCGTTGAAGGTTTAGCGGAAGCACAAGCCACAGGAAAAATTTTACAGTCTTGGAAAGCAGGCGCTGAAACAGTTGCGTTGCGTCGTCAACTCGAAGCCATGCCTGATGGTGGTGTGTATGCCATCACGATTCCTGAAGCGCCTTATCGTTGCCCACCTGGACCGTATGAGCGCGCATGTCAGGTTGCTTGGTATTTTAAAAATGTAAAACCCAAAAGCAAAGTATTAATACTCGACGCGAATCAAGACGTGGTGTCGAAAGCGGGCTTATTCAAAAAAGTCTGGGCTGATAAATACAAAGACATTATTGAATATCGCAATCAACATAAAGCGATTGCTGTCTCTGCTAAAGAAGGTTTAATTAAATTTGACGTGCAAGGTGATTTCAAAGCCGATGTGATGAATGTTTTACCCGCTATGCGTGCTGGAAAAATTGCGCAACAAGCGGGTCTTGCCAATATGGCGAATAACCGTTGGGCAGGTGTGAATTATCTAAGCTTTGAATCAACTGCTGCAAAAGATGTGTTTGTGATTGGTGATGCAATTCAAGTAGCACCTCTGATGCCTAAGAGTGGTCACATGGCGAATAATCATGGCAAAGTCGCTGCTGCTGCCATCGTTGCACAACTCTCAGGTTGGGAAATTAATCAAACACCTATGCTGACTAACACTTGCTATAGCTTTGTAGATGATCGCAACGTGGTTCATGTAGCTAGTGTGCATGAATATGTTGCAGCTGAACGTACCTATAAGGTTGTTGCAGGATCAGGTGGTGTGAGTGCAGAACCGACAGAGCTAGAAGGTACTTATGCCAATCATTGGGCAAAAACCATTTGGTCTGACACCTTAGAGTGATGATGAAAAAACTTGCTGCTTTATTTTTATTATTCTCTCAACTCGCCTACACAGATCAACCGCCCATGGCGATAGAAAATGGCGGCAAGATGGAATTCGTGCATGCCGTTAAAACAGGCACACTCACAGGTGAACAACGAGCAGCACTAGAAGATCGATTGCAGGCTGAATGTAAACAGCCGACTAATCCCATCACACAAGGCATGATAGAAACACGCGGACCGGGTAAATGCATGGCATTCGTGCGCAATCAATGCAACTGTACGGATTGCGATATGCCTACTTACTGCCTGCCTTCTGATAAAAAATAATCAATTCCATCATGAGCACTTCAAAACAAACAGTCGCTTGGTATTTTGATTTCATTTCACCTTTTGCTTATTTGCAGTGGCAACTATTACAACCGCAAACAACAGACTTTACACTGCAACCTATTCCCACCTTATTTGCAGGTTTACTAGCGCATTGGGATAACAAAGGACCGGTAGAAATCTTACCTAAACGTCAGTGGACTTATGAACATTGTTTGTGGATAGCGCATCGCCATAGTATTCCTATGCAATTGCCGTCGCAACATCCATTTAATCCTTTACCCTTACTGCGTTTATGTATTGCGAAACAAAATGATCATGCAGTAGTTGACCGATTGTTTCGCTATGTATGGCAAGAGGGGCATCTACCTAGCGATGACCATGCGTGGCAGGCTTTGCTAAATGAATTACAAATAACACAGACTGAAATAGAAACTACGGAAGTGAAAGATACTTTACGAAGACATGGCGACCTAGCCATCGCCGCTGGTGTGTTTGGCGTGCCAACTGCAGTCGTTAATCAGCAATGTTTTTGGGGAGTCGATGCGACTGATATGTTGATCGCCTATTTACAGCAAGATGCATTCTTTTCAACAGCTGCATTTCAAGACGCACAAAATCTACCTGTGGGTATACAGCGGAAATAGCGTTATTTTTTAACGCTATCCGCCATAGCGATTCGTCTTGATGCTGAGTCAAACTCATTGGCTACATCCAAAAACTCTGCCACATCTTCAAAGCTACGGTAAACAGAAGCAAAGCGTATGTAAGCAATCTTATCTAAACGTTTTAGTTCTCGCATCACCAATTCACCGATCTGCCCCGAAAGAATTTCACGCTCTCCCGCAGACAATAATTTTTCTTCAATACGATGTATAGCTGCGTCCACTGCATCCGCAGAAACAGGACGCTTACGTAATGCAAGCATCAAACTAAAGCGTAATTTTGAAGTTTCATATTCTGTGCGACTACCATTTTTTTTGACAATCACAGGCATCGCCAACTCTATGCGCTCATATGTCGTAAAACGCTTATCGCATTGACCACAGCGACGACGGCGACGCACGCTATCACCTTCATCCGATGCCCGTGTATCCAGAACCTGTGTATCTTCATGTTGGCAAAACGGGCATCTCATGATGAATAATCCTCAGTCAAATGGGTTAACTTAGGCAGCATAAACTGGAAAAGCCGAGGTCAGTTTTTTGACTTCTGCTTTCACACGCTCAATGTTCGCTGCATCATGCGGATTATCTAATACATCAGCAATCAAATTGCCTACCTTGGTTGCTTCAGCATCTTTAAATCCACGGGTAGTCATTGCAGGGCTACCTAAACGAATGCCTGAAGTCACAAATGGTTTTTCAGGATCATTCGGTATGCCATTTTTATTACAAGTGATATGAGCCGATCCTAGAACTGCTTCTGCTGCTTTACCAGTAAGCTTTTTGC
>CAMCXB010000026.1 GCA_945883145.1 Bordetella parapertussis
CACAATCAATCGCCTGCCCACCACACATACCGTATGAACCAGCTGCTTGCGCTAAGCGGCTCAGCATCGCTACTTTACGCGAAGCTTCTAAAGAACCTTCTGCTAATACTAAAAAAGCCTGCGACTGTAAGGCATCGCCTACTAACAAGGCGGTGGCTTCATCATATTTTTTATGAACAGTCGCTTTGCCTCTACGTAAATCATCATCATCCATGCAAGGCATATCATCGTGAACCAATGAATATGCATGAATCATTTCTACCGCTGCAGCGGCACGCGCCATAGCATCTTCATCTGCCTCAAATAATTCACCTGCTGCATAGACTAATAAAGGACGTACACGTTTACCACCATCTAACACAGCGTAATGCATCGCCTCATGGAGAACTCTGGGCTCTTGCTCAATTGAAGGCAAAAAATTCTTTAGCGTTTGCTCCATCTGAACTTGCACAGCACGTTGCCATGCTGAGAATTCACTACTCATTCTTCTTCCTCTTGGAATTCATCGGCCAAAGGTTTGAGCATGTCACCTTCTAATACTTTGACTTGTCGCTCGACTTGCTCAAGTTGCGCTGCACAATATTTCACTAATTCTGCACCGCGCTTATAAGCAGCAACCGAAGCTTCTAGAGCTAATTCACCTGCCTCCATTTTTGCAACGAGTTGTTCGAGTTCAGCCATCGCTTCTTCAAAAGAAGCGCTGACTGAGTCAGGTGTATTTTTTTTAGCCATAAGCAAGGGGATTTGTATGTTGAAACGATAGTAAAGAGAGCAGTCATTAATTCGTCATGAAAGGCCTATTTTAGAGCAAACCCGCGCCAAAACAATAAAGGCATCTGTATTACGTGATTTAAGTAGTACAGCCCAAATGCCACACTCTGTCACGACACCAAGAACTGACATAGTTAGAAAATTATCAAAAAGAATACGAATTTAATGTCTACGAACCACCCCAATACTTAGAATTTTATCTCTCAACGCATGGCATCAAAGTCCATCAACTTAATAGTTGGTCGCTATGCGCCATTTTTTCTTTCATCAACAAATTAGTGAAACGCTTTTTAGTGTGATGACTAACGAACTGTCTAATTCATACATGCAGTCATCTTCTTGAAAAAAAACTGAACCAACAATTGAAAAAATAAAAATGACAATCTGATTGAACAATACTGCAATGCGATAAAAAGTAGCGCATTCTTGCTATGAAATTACACTTCTTACTGACTCATGCTCACTGTGTCATAAATTTTATAGTTAATATTATTTTTTTATTACTGTAATCATTCTTTTCATGATCGAACACGTGATTAAAAAATTTAAAAATTACTTAATTAATTGTTCCCCATTACGATATTGAGAGGTATAATCCGCCGCTCGTCCAAAAATTACCATTGTGTTACAAGGTATTTGCGGATTTTTTCTCTCTTAGGTTGGTGTAAATTAATTTGGGGGTAGAGATGTCTGATTTAGCGAGTCTCTCTAGACTAGTGCGTTCAACCGCACAATTATCAGTAGATGCGTATTTTGATGAAGCGCTACTACTGCAAGAAGATAATCAATTATTCAAACAAGGCCCACGTTATGTAGGGCATGAACTCATGGTGCCTAACAATGGTGACTATGCAGCTCTGCCATGGGAAAATGAAGGTCGCATCCTTGTTCGTAATCCAAACGGCATAGAATTAATGTCGAATGTCTGTAGGCACAGACAAGCGAAAATGCTATCCGGTAGAGGCAATGCTAATAATATAGTTTGTCCATTACATCGTTGGACTTACGATTTAAAAGGTGAGCTCATCGGTGCACCGCATTTTGGTGAAACACCTTGCTTTAATCTCTCCAAGTCCTCAGTAGAAAACTGGAATGGTCTGCTGTTTGAAAAAAATGGCACAAGTGTGGTGGACATGATGAAAAATCTGTCTGTCACTAAAGACCTAGACTTTAGTGGCTATTTATTAGATCACACTGAAATCCATGAATGTAACTACAACTGGAAAACTTTTATTGAAGTGTATCTAGAGGATTATCACGTAGAACCATTTCATCCAGGCTTAGGTAATTTTGTGAGCTGCGGTGATTTACGTTGGGAATTCGGTGATAACTACAGTGTACAAACAGTGGGCGTAAACGCTGCTTTGCAAAAATCAGGCTCGCCGGTTTATCGCAAATGGCAAGAAGAAGTACTACGTTATCGTGATGGCGCTACACCACCTTATGGTGCAATCTGGTTAACGCTCTATCCCAATATCATGATTGAGTGGTATCCGCATGTTTTGGTAGTGTCCACACTGTGGCCTAATGGCACGCAAAAAACGACTAACGTAGTGGAGTTTTATTATCCCGAAGAGATCGTTTTATTCGAGCGTGATTTCATTGCAGCTGAACGCGCTGCTTATATGGAAACCTGTGTAGAAGACGATGAAATCGCATTACGTATGGATGCAGGACGTAAAATTTTATTAGATAGAGGCGTCAACGAAGTAGGACCTTATCAATCACCTATGGAAGATGGTATGCAGCATTTCCATGAGTGGTATCGTAGAAACATGGCCGCTTAATTTTTCTATCACGTCATCATTAGCAAGCATCCAGTTAATTTATATACAACCTGATGCTTGCTACTTAAACCACTACTCCATTTAGCACTCTCTTCCATCACAAGGCACAATTTGTTAGCAACAAAGCGACTGCGTATGCAGTCATTGTGGATGTTATTTGCCACATTTGTTTTTGCCATCATGGGCGTATGCGTTAAGTTAGCATCTGCCACTTGTTCTACTTCTGAAATTGTAATGAGTCGCGGCATGGTCGGCATGGTCTTGATTGTCATCATGCTGTGCTTTCAAAAAGGCACACTACGCACCACACTGCCTTGGCATCATGCATGGCGTGGCTTTGTCGGTGTCACAGCTCTGTGGTTATGGTTTTTTTCTATTGGAAAATTACCACTCGCTACTGCGATGACACTGAACTATATGGCACCCATCTGGATCGCTGCGATTGTATTCACTCTCAGTTGGTGGCATGGCCAACAAGGATTTGCATGGGGACTCACTGCCGCTATCTGCGCTAGTTTTATTGGTGTGGCTCTGTTATTGCAACCCACCTTACAGGCTGATCAATGGCTAGGTGGTTTGTTAGCTTTAATTTCAGGATTTCTTTCTGCACTGGCTTATATTCAAGTAAAAAAATTAGGCCAGTTAGGCGAACCAGAATATCGCGTGGTATTTTATTTTTCAGTCAGTGGTGTGATTGCGGGATTCTTAAGTGGTGCAGTTGATAGTATTTATCACACAGGACAAATACTCTTACTCCACAAACTCACGTTGACTGATGCAGCTTTGCTTTTTGCCATAGGCTTGTGTGCAACGATTGCGCAAATAGCAATGACACGCGCTTATCGACTAGGCGCTATGCTAGTGACAGCGAATCTACAATATACGGGCATTGTTTTTTCTAGCATCTGGGGCATACTTATCTGGGGTGATCATTTAGGTTGGTCTAGTTGGTTAGGTATGATCATTATTTTAGTCAGCGGCATGACCGCAACTTTTTATAACGCAAACAGGAGAAGCTAATGTCTTTTACTACACTCATGTCTGCCAGTGAGCTGGCTGAAATATTAAGTAGTCCTAGCTTAGTTCTACTAGATTGCCGTTCTGATTTGCTAGATCCACAAGCAGGCGCTGCTGCCTTTGCACTGTCGCATATTCCGGTGGCACAGCATGCTGATCTCGATACAGACTTATCGGATAAATCACCAGGACCGCACGGTGAATTTAGAGGACGACATCCACTACCAACTAAAGAAGTGTTTATACACACATTGCGCAAATGGGGCGTCAATCAAGATTCCCAAGTCGTAGTGTATGACGCACATGGCGGCATGTTTGCAGCGCGCTTGTGGTGGATGCTACGTTGGGTAGGACATAAAAATGTCGCTCTACTTGATGGCGGATTACAAGCATGGCAAGAAATGGATGGCACTCTCACTAGCCGACTTATCACACCATCCGCTGGCAATATCACGCTAAGCGATTCTTTAGTAAAAACTGTCGATGTAAATGATGTCGTCTCTAATCTTACGACTCACGCTTATGACATTCTGGATGCACGAGCAGCAGATCGTTTTCGCGGTGAGAATGAAGTGATTGATCCAGTTGCTGGTCACATACCAGGCGCAAAAAATCGCTGGTTCAAAGAAAACTTAACAGCGAATGGTGTTTTCAAATCTGCAGAAGTTTTACGTGCTGAACTCACTGCTCTCATTAAAAGCCCTGATACCACCATCATGCAATGTGGCTCAGGTGCTTCTGCTTGTGTGAATTTACTCGCAATGGAAATAGCAGGCTTAGAGGGCGCTGCTTTATATCCAGGTTCATGGAGTGAATGGTCTGCCGATCCTGCCAGACCAATTGCTACCGGCAATGCATAACACGTAGTTATCTCAAGCGCTCAGCTATGTAAATGAAATTGGTGCGTTAATAACAGCACTATACCTACACCACATGCAATCAAAATAAATTGCGGCACTGATTCACGCAGTGTTGCTCTTCTTTGCATTTGCGGCATGAGATCACTGACCGCTATATAAATAAAACCTGATGAAGCTAAGACCAGTACATAAGGTATCCATTGCATGCCACTACCTAATGCAAAATAACCGACTAAGCCACCCACTACCGCCATTAAGCTACAAATTAAATTATAAATATAGGCACGCAACTTACTAAAGCCTGCATTCAAGAGCACAATAAAATCACCTATCTCTTGTGGAATTTCATGCGCAATAATTGCGATCGCAGTAATCAAGCCTAATTTTGGATCTGCTAAAAATGCAGCAGCGATCAAAATCCCATCAGTGAAATTATGCAAACCATCACCAACTAAAATCATCCAACCTGCATGACCGGCTTCATGCGCATCATGACCATGCTCATGTTCATGACCATCACCTTCGTAATGATGGGAGTGACGCAAGATAGCGAATTTCTCTAACAAGAAAAATCCGAACAAGCCAGCTAATAAGGTCGCAAATAATGCATGCACACTCGCTCCCGACTCAAACGCTTCAGGCAAAGCATGCAAGAGAGAAGTCGACAACATAATGCCGACCGAAAGACTAACCATGCGCTCCACCAGCTTAGATAACAAACTGTAAGAGAAAAAAGCCGCAGCAGAAATACTGATGACTCCCGCAAGAGTCGTGGCCAGCAAAATATAAGACAGCGTGGAATTAATTTTTAGCTCCGCATATTACAAAAAGAAAGCCTGCGGATTAAACCATAGCCAGCTGCTTTCAGCAATTCAATCGCTACCAACATCAAACGCCATACTTCTTCATCCAATCCATGCAGCGCTGCCAAGCATCACGTGCATCAGCCGCCACATAACTAGGACGGTAATCTGCATGAAATGCATGACCAGAATCGGGATACACCACAAACTCTGAAGCACTGAGTCCTTTACTGAGTGCAGTCTTCATACTTTCAACCGTATCAAGAGGTATGCCACTATCTTTACCACCATATAAACCTAGCACAGGCACAGTCAGCTTAGGCGCTATCTCTATTGCAGTTTGAGTTTGCAAGGCATTCTTGTCATTCACGAGCTTACCGTACCAAGCCACACCTGTTTTTATTTTTGGGTTATGTGCTGCATATAACCAAGTGATACGTCCACCCCAACAAAATCCAGTGATTGCTATTCTGTTTTTATCACCATCGTTTTTAGCCACCCAATCACAGCATGCATCTAAATCTTGCATGACTTGTGCATCAGGAATTTTTGATACTAATTCTTTAATTAAATCTGGTATCGATTTGTAAGTGGATGGATCACCTTGTCGCGCATATAAATCTGGCGCTAATGCGAGATATCCTTGTTTCGCAAAGCGTCTTGCTATATCTGCTATGTGTGCATGCACACCAAAGATTTCAGACACAACTAACACAACAGGAAGATTCTTCCCGCCCTTTGGCTGCGCTCTATAAACTGGAATAGTTTGTCCACCTGACTCTATCGTAATGACATCTGCTAGCAAACCCTCAGTATTCGTTACTATAGGACTCTCAGCTAAGCTTGGCATAACTGCTGCTGCGAATGTCACACCCATCGTCGTTTGAAGAAAATCACGTCTATCCATTTTATACCTCGTTTATTTAATTAATCACAACCACATCGCGTACAAGTTAATCAGATGCCTAATGCGCTTGATCCCAATTAGGGCCCACACCCACCTCAGCTAACAAGGGCACTTTTAATTGCGCTACCTCTGCCATTAAAGCGGGGAGTTTTTCTTTCACCAGTGCTAATTCATTTTCTGGCACTTCTAACACAAGTTCATCATGCACTTGCATCACCATCAGAGTTTTCATCTGCGATGTCGTTAACCATTTTTGTACATCTATCATCGCGAGCTTAATTAAATCTGCTGCTGTTCCCTGCATAGGTGCATTAATCGCTGCCCGCTCTGCACCTTGTCTACGTGGACCATTCGGTGAATTAATTTCTGGTAGCCATAGTCTGCGACCAAATACGGTTTCTACATAACCTTGGGACTTCGCTTGCTGACGCACGTCATCCATAAATTGCTTCACACCAGAAAAACGCGTGAAATATTTTTCCATATACATCTGTGCTGCGGATCGCTCTATTCCTAAGTTACCTGCCAGACCAAAAGCACTCATGCCATACATCAGACCAAAGTTAATCACTTTGGCATAACGACGTTGCTCACCACTGACTTCATTTAATGCCAGTCCAAAAATTTCAGCGGCTGTTGCGCGATGTATGTCCTCACCCGCTGCAAAAGCACGCAGCATATTTTCATCGCCTGATAAATGCGCCATGATGCGTAATTCAATTTGTGAATAATCTGCAGAGACAATCACGCTGCCTGCTGGCGCTATAAAAGCTTCACGGATACGACGTCCTTCTGCAGTACGTATCGGTATATTTTGTAAATTCGGTTCATTCGATGAGAGCCTTCCTGTCACTGCAATCGCTTGACCATAATTAGTATGCACACGACCTGTTGCAGCATTCACCATCTTAGGCAGCTTATCGGTATAGGTCGATTTAAGCTTAGCAAGGCTACGATATTCCAACAACACTTTAGGCAGCGGATAATCTTCTGCCAGCTTTTGTAATACTTCTTCATCCGTTGAAGGTGTGCCGCCTGGTGTTTTCTTTACGACGGGCAGCTTCAATTTTTCAAAGAAAATTTCACCTAACTGTTTAGGTGAATTTAAATTAAAGGGCTGTCCTGCTAATTCATGTGCTTGCTTTTCTATTTCGAGTAAGCGTTGACCTATTTCTGCAGATTGTTTGGCTAATAAATCACTATCTATCAACACACCATTGCGCTCGACTTGCTGCAATACGCGTGAAACAGGTAATTCAATTTTTTCATAAATAAAGCGCAGTTTTTCATTTGACTCTAATCTAGGCCACATCGCTTGATGCAACTGCAGCGTGACATCTGCATCTTCTGCTGCATAGTTCAAAGCCGTTTCTAAACTCACTTCTTCAAAACCAATTTGCGATGCACCTTTTCCACAAATCTCTTCATAGCTAATAGTTTTACGATTCAACCATCGCAAAGACAAACTATCCATGTCATGTTTTTTATGTGACTCTAAAACATAAGACTCTAATAAAGTGTCTTGTGTAATGCCCTGCACGTGTATGCCATGATTGGCAAATACATGACTATCGTATTTCAGATGCTGCCCTACTTTTGCTTTCGCATTATTTTCCAACCAAGGCTTTAATGCAGCGAGCACGTCATCGCGTGACAATTGTTCCGCCACACCAGGATATTGATGTGCAACAGGTATATACGCAGCCGTTCCCGCTTCTACACAAAGTGAAATGCCCACTAACTGCGCTTGCAGTGCATCTAAAGAAGTGGTTTCTGTATCGACTGCTGTGAGTTCAGCTTGCTCAACGATGGCACACCATTTAGTGAGCTGCTCTTTTATTAGCACCAGTTCATAATGTGTTTCAACAGGTGCAGTAGCAAATAACGCAGCTTGCTGCTCGCCGTCGGAATTGACAGTTGAGTTTGCAGATGAGGTGGTAGTTGCAGTGTTATCGGCTGTATTTTCTGCATTCAGTTCACGTAACCAAGTGCGAAATCCCATACGCGAAAAAAATGCGCGCATGGCTTCTTTGTTTTCTTCTTGCTGATTCAGTGTTTCTGAAATTGATTGCATTTGCGTACTTAAATCACAATCACATTTGACTGTGACTAAGGTGCGTGCTTGTGGCAACCAATCTAAAGTTTTGCGTAAATTCTCGCCAACCACACCACCAATATCAGCGGCATGGCTAATCACACCATCTAAGGAATCATATTGTGTCAGCCACTTCACTGCGGTCTTGGGTCCTACTTTTTCTACCCCAGGCACGTTATCAACAGTGTCGCCCACTAAGGTCAGGTAATCAACGATACGTTCAGGCGGCACACCAAACTTAGCAATCACACCCGCACGATCTAACTTCTCATTACTCATGGTGTTAATCAGCGTGACGTTGTCATTCACCAGTTGCGCTAAATCTTTATCACCCGTCGAGATCACTGTGCTTAAGCCTGCTTGTGTCGCTTGAACAGACAGCGTGCCAATCACATCATCGGCTTCTATGCCTTCTATCATTAAGATAGGCCAGCCCAATGCACGCACCACTTCATGAATCGGTTCTATTTGCAAAACCAAATCCTCTGGCATAGAGGCACGATTGGCTTTGTATTCAGGATAGAGATCGTCGCGAAAGGTTTTCCCTTTTGCATCAAACACACAGGCAATGTATGCTGCTGAGTAATCTTGCCTTAAGCGACGTAGCATGTTGATCATGCCGTAGATAGCACCGGTAGGAGCACCTTCTGCATTACGCAAATCTGGCATTGCATGAAATGCACGATACAGATAGCTAGATCCATCCACCAGCAACAGGGTTTTATTCATATGGAAAGCGATAGAAAAAGTGTGCCGCCATTGCGGCAATTGAAAAATATTGAGCATGCCACCTCGCGCAAAGCGAGTGAATCGTGGCAGATGTTCACGATTATGGCAGAGTTTATCGACGCCGCTGAACGTCTCTCGGAAATACGCCCCGCCGTTTCATTGTTTGGATCAGCACGAACTAGCGTTGATGATCCTGACTATGAAAAAACTGTGGATATCGCGCGTCGTCTCTCGGACGCAGGTTTTGCGGTGATCTCAGGCGGTGGCCCCGGCATTATGGAAGCCGCTAATAAAGGCGCTTTCGAGGGAAAATCACCTTCAGTTGGTTTGAATATTGAACTACCTCATGAACAGGCGAGTAATACTTGGCAAAACATCTCGCTGTCTTTTAGACATTTCTTTGCGCGTAAAGTCGCCTTTGTTAAATATGCAGATGCCTATGTGGTCTTACCTGGCGGCTTTGGTACATTAGATGAACTGACCGAAGTCTTAACCCTGATACAAACCGGTAAAACAAAACGTATTCCTGTAATTTTAGTGGGCACCCATTTCTGGCATGGCTTACTAGAATGGATCAATAAAAACATGGTTGAACGGGGCATGATTAATGCGGAAGACATGCAACTCGTTCAGGTGATTGATGAACCTGCGAACATAATAGATGCTATTTTTGCATTTTATGAAACGTACGATATCGAGCTCGCCAAGTCCGGATCACAAGCTCATTCACTTTTGTGAATAGCGCGTGAGCTGTTTTGATAAAATGGGGCTTGGCAAGCAAACCGGCTTGCCTTTACTGCGGGGTCGCGCCATGAAACAGCTTAAATTTTTTCACCACCGTTCGCTTGCGCTATGGTCTGCATTACTGCTTACCGCTATCAGTAGCGCAGTGTTGGCCGCACCACCTAGCAATTTAGAAGCCCTGCCCGAGGTGGATGTCACTGCTGAAAAACCAAAAACAGCAGCAGGCGCACAAGAAATTACACAAATCCGTGAACAAAATGCTGTCACCTCTGTGCGTGTAAAAAAAGGCGGTAACACTTATTACGTGACACCAAGTGAGCAATTCTCTTCTTCACAATCCGGTGGACGAGCAGCGCAGTGGGAAATTTTTGAGTTTCGCTCTAAATCAAAAAATCCTGTGATTGATAACGGCGCACCACCTCCACCTTCACGTTAATTTTCTTTCAGCAGACTTCTGAGATTCAAACTTAGCTTAGAAGATTAAGCCCACTATCTATGGCAGTTTTTACACCCGTCAGCTTAGAAGAACTGCATGTTTGGGCAGCGCAGTTCCCCATTGGGAAAGTGCATGCACTGAAAGGCATTGCATCGGGCATAGAGAATAGTAATTTTTTTCTCAGCGCTGAAAAAGGTGAATTCGTTCTCACTATTTTTGAAAAACTCTCTTTTGGGCAGTTACCGTTTTATTTGCATTTAATGCGGCATTTAGCAGAGCGCGGTGTTTTAGTACCAGCGCCAATTGCCAATCATAACGGCGAGATCATCAATGCATTACATGGCAAACCTGCTTCAATAGTCACACGTCTTGAAGGTGATTGGCAGCCACACCCCAGCGCACAACACTGTGCTGAAGTGGGTGATATGCTAGCGCGCATGCATTTAGCAGCGCAAGACTACACATTGTTTCAACCTAATCTGCGTGGTCTGGCATGGTGGAATGAAACCACACCACAAGTCTTACCTTTCATTCCTGCAGCAGCGCAAACATTACTCTCTGCTGAACTACACTTTCAACAAGCCTTTGCTGCATCGGATGTGTATCGCGCATTACCGCATGGCCCTATACACGCTGATTTATTTCGCAATAACGTCATGTTCAATGGCGATCAGCTCGGCGGATTTTTTGATTTTTATTTTGCAGGTTGCGACACATGGTTATTTGATGTCGCTGTCACATTAAATGATTGGTGTATTGATCTTGATACCGGTGCAAGCGATAAGCATCGTGTGCAAGCTATGCTGAATGCTTATCATGTAGTGCGACCATTCACGGAAACTGAACAGACTGCATGGCCAGTTTTATTACGTGCAGCAGCACTGCGTTTCTGGTTATCACGTCTGTATGATTTTTATTTGCCGCGCGCAGCCGAAATGTTAACGCCGCATGATCCCACGCATTTCGAACGCATATTGCGTCATCGTATAACGCATCCTGTTGTAGGCCTACCCTAATATGCAAAATATACCCTCCAAAGTTGGCATAGAGTGGATCAGACAAGGCTTTGCTCTGTTTCGCAAACAACCCGCTGAACTCAGCATGCTATTCCTACTCTACATGC
The DNA here is from genome assembly GCA_945883145.1 of Bordetella parapertussis. Lineage (GTDB taxonomy): Bacteria > Pseudomonadota > Gammaproteobacteria > Burkholderiales > Burkholderiaceae_D > Pernthalerella. The sequence goes on from CAMCXB010000026.1 coordinate 11,273, forward strand.
TACTGATGTTTGCAATCTCGCTGATTCCCCTGATAGGACAAGCACTGCCTTTATTATTAGTGCCTGTTTTTTCTATGGCATTTTTACAGGCTTGTGTACATATAGAACAAGGTAAAAAAGTATTACCGAATTTATTGTGGACAGGTTTTCGTTCACCTGCTTTGCCCATCTTGTTACAACTCGGTGTGATTTATATGTTAGCTGCTGTGTTTTCTGTTGCAGCTTCTTCCGTAGTCGATGGTGGCGTGTTTTGGAAATTATTATCTGGCCAACTCAATCCAGAAAAAGAAAAAATAGTTGCGGATGCCTTGCCATTAGCAATGATTTTTGCTGCACTGATCTACATACCTTTTTGCATGGCCTTGTGGCATGCAGCACCACTCGCTGCTTGGCAGCGTATGAGTTTAGTGAAATCGATTTTTTATAGTTTTTTTGCAGTTCGCAATTGTGGCAAAGCGTTTTTCGCTTATGGCCTAGGATGGATAGTGATGGGCATTGCCATACCTGCCTTCATTAGCGCCATTCTCATGCTTGCGATTGGCAGATCAGAAATCATGATGATGGTGTTAATGCCTTTTTCCATCGTCATGACGATAGTGATGTACTGCTCTTTCTATCCTACTTATGTGCAAGTCTTTGATAGACCTGGCGCAGAAAAAATAACTGAAACAGCCTAAAGTGCTTTCATTACTGAGAGCAGCTTTAATTTATTTTTTCTAGCTTCGCAATTCCCAGATCTAATAGCTTCATACCGTGGCGGCCAAAATTAATATTGGCACGCGCCTGTGTTCCACTACCTTCAATATTTACGATCACACCTTCACCAAATTTTTGGTGTTGAACATTCTCGCCTATGCGCCAACCAGAATCGATTTGTTTATTTTTAAATCCTTGCGCAATTTTATTGTTACCACTCTCAGGCGTTTCTAGCCACGCTGCTTTCGCTGTGTGCCCTGCCCAATGTGGTTGCACTCTAGGTGACAACCATTTCAGTGATTCATCTGGCAATTCTTCAAAGAAGCGAGACCGCATGTTGTATCGTGTTTGACCATGCAACATACGCGTTTGCGCAAAACTCATGTAAAGACGTTTACGTGCACGGGTAATTGCGACATACATCAAACGACGTTCTTCTTCTACGCCTTCTTCTTCTTTTTCGCTATTCTCATGCGGGAACAGTCCTTCTTCTAAACCAGTGATGAACACTGCATCAAACTCCAAGCCTTTAGCAGAATGCACCGTCATTAATTGAATCGCATCTTGCCCTGCTTGCGCTTGATTCTCTCCTGCCTCTAAAGAAGCATGCGATAAAAATGCAGACAGTGGCGACATCAATGCAGACAAAGGTGCATCTGCATCAATAATTTGTATGCCATCACCTATGACTAATTCAGGCGCTGCGGTTGCTGTTGCTTGCGGGCCCAATAAAGCAGGCGCATCCATTCCAAAACCTTCTTCAGAAATAAATAAACTTGCTGCACTAATTAACTGCTGAAGATTTTCTATACGATCTGCGCCATCTTTATCTGATTGATAGTGCTGTAGTAATTGACTTTTATCGAGCAAGATCTCAACCATTTCTGGCAAAGGAAGATTTTGCGTCTCAAAACGTATGCCTTCTATGAGTTGAATGAACGCACCCAGTGAAGAACCTGCTTTACCTGAAACATAAGGCACTGCTTGATAGAGAGAGATGTTGTACTGTCTTGCTGCATCTTGTAGCTGTTCTATGCTACGCGCACCGACACCACGCGTCGGAAAATTTACCACTCTCAAAAATGCAGAATCATTATTTAAGTTATCAATCAACTGCAAATAAGCGATGGCATGTTTAATTTCAGCCCGCTCAAAAAAGCGCTGCCCACCATAGACTTTATAAGGCAAGCTTGCAGAAAACAAAGCATGCTCAATCACACGTGATTGAGCATTCGATCGATACAACACTGCAATTTCACTGCGCATCCAACGTTCAGCGATGAGATTCTTCGCTTCTTCAATTAGCCACTGTGCTTCTTGTAAATCACTACTCGCTTCAAAAATTCTGACTTGCTCACCGTGACCTGCGTCGGTGCGCAAATTTTTACCTAAGCGTTTGGAGTTATTGCTAATTAAAATATTTGCCGCATCGAGAATGTGGCCGTGTGAACGATAGTTCTGCTCTAGCTTAATGAGATTTTCAACTTTAAATTCACGCTCGAAGGCAGACATATTACCTACATTCGCTCCACGAAATGCGTAAATACTCTGATCATCATCACCCACGGCAAATACAGCACTCGTTAAACCTGAAATCAGTTTCAACCACTTGTACTGTAAGTCATTCGTATCTTGAAACTCATCAACCAGAATATGCTTAAAGCGGCCTTGATAGTGTTCACGCAAGGGTTGATTACGGGAGAGTAGTTCATAACTACGTAAAAGCAACTCCGCAAAATCCACCACGCCTTCACGCTGACACTGGTCGTCATAGGCCTGATAGAACTCTACGAACTTACGATTGTAGTCATCATTGGCTTCTACATCTTGCGCACGCAATCCCTGATCTTTCGCGCTATTGATGAAGTACATCAAATTACGCGCTGGGTATTTTTCATCATCCACATTTAAACGCTTGAGTAAACGCTTAATGGCTGACATCTGATCTTGTGCATCCAGAATCTGAAAAGTTTGAGGCAAGGCCGCATCGCGGTAATGAGCCCGCAGCAAGCGATTACACAATCCATGGAAAGTGCCTATCCACATACCGCGCGCATTAATTGGCAACATGGCCGACAAACGCGTGAGCATCTCTTTTGATGCTTTATTCGTAAATGTGACTGCCAAAATACCAGAAGACGAAACCTGACCAGTTTGAATTAGCCAAGCAATACGGGTAGTCAGGACCCGGGTTTTACCAGATCCTGCACCAGCGAGAATGAGTGCGGATTGCGAAGGGAGAGTGACAGCAGCGAGTTGTTCTTCGTTCAGTCCGGCTAAGAGATTTTGCATCCCATGATTATAAGCCGGACTGTGATCGCCCATGCAGTAAAGCTACTTAGTTTCGATTATTGATTGAATTGTTGATCGCATTAGTTATTGATGGATTAGGGTTGCTGTTCAAAACTTGCTGAGTTGGCATTGGTTCGTAAGTTAACTTTGATGAAGCTTTACGCAGGATGGACTGAATTTCATTTTCCATCGAAGATGGAACATCGGGATCTGGTTTTTCAGGAGTGCGCTCAATGTTTCCGTAATTAGCGTTAGTTAAAAAGTCGGTTTCTTCAGAATTTAAATAAGCCTGTGCATTTCCACCATCAAACATAGGATTAAATCCTTCTGAATTTGAATTGTTAACGTCATTTCTATTTCGTCTTGTCTCTAAACCCATAGCAAAATTATCATTAAACGCTAACTCGTCGAGTAATTGATTAAATTCTTCATCGTTTATCGGTTGCTGATTAGCTACTATCGATGATGGTTGTCTTTGCAGAAATGTTGTCGGCGAATTAATAGGCGATAAAGCAGAAAAATAGAGTTCATCTGAAAGTGAGGATCTGCTATTTTGCAACCTTTCAATCACTGATGGCGTAAGTGTGGTTGGCGAACTCATAAACCTTGGATTTTTTGACTCAATTTTATCCGAGCCAATAAAAGACTGATCCTGATTTATAACTTGGGTTGGGGAATCATTAAACTTAATAGTCCTTTTAATATTGCCAGTAATTTTAGGTTCTGCTTTGCTGATTATTTCTAATAATTTTTTATCTGGTGAATCCTCAAATAAATATCCTGGTGATAAGTTATCAGTCGGCGATAGAGTGGCGTCATATGTAATCGATCCTAAGGGCGAAATAGGCGATGAAAAGATATTTTTCTCTGAACCATTTACTTTAGTTGAAAAAATATTTGAATACGGTGTATTTGCTGACTGCATTTGAAATAGTCGTCTATTTAAAACAGCAATAATTACATCCATCTGAGATGCCCAAGCATGAATTGCACATTTACTTTTCACATAAGTATTATTTGGTAAGTCTTTTCTTGTTTTAGCCCATGCTTTGCAAAATATTTCTATATCACTTACTTTACACACAGCTTCAGCTAAACGTACTAGATTAGAAGTTGTAGTTGTACGCAAATGAATATATAAACTGATAAATTTTTTCATACTCTGAATACAATTCTTACTAGATTCAATATGAAGGAGTAATTTCTCTTTATCCAAAGGATTAATATTGTTATTAGAAAAAATCAAATTTATAAGATTGTTTAATTCTACGTCATCCATTTTATTAAAACGTGATAAAGCCTGACGATCAATTCCCCGCACATGCAAATGAGTAAACCTATGCGGTGAGGTTAATTTTCTTAATCTCTCCTCTTTAGGAGTTGTGATTTCATTTAGTATTTTTTGCAAAGGTTTTTTTAAATCACCAGCTTTAATATCATGATCAAAATCGTGTGCCAATGCTCTCAAACTATTTAATGCAACTTTTATCTTAGAATTAGCTTTAAATTCAAAATTTTTCTCAAAGTTAACAATCAGTCCGGCTATAAAAAATTTTAACTTTCCACGCGCTTCCTTGACTTCATCTTTATTTTTAAAAATTGAATTTTCAATTGATCTTCCTGGATTAGTAAAATAGATAATTGAATATCCTCTTTGATTAGCCGAACGTACTATCGCTTCATCATTGATATCTTTTATTCCATTATAAAAATAATTAGCCAAATTTTTAGGCGTCATTCCGTTCACTAATGTGATGTGTGGTTTGTTATGGTGATCTGAAGGTTTAAAATGACGAATGGGATCTTTTAATATTTTTGGCATAAATTTCCTTAAAAATTAATAAATTAAACTTGCAAAGCTAAATGAGTTGACGATATTGGAGACAAGTCCTGCTCTGGATAGGCGCGAATAAAATTGCAAAGATTAAGTACATATGCGCAAAAATAATCTAAGCTAGTGACGAATTTTTCAGTCTCGATATCATCTTCTGCCAAATCAAGCAGGCATAATAAATTTCCATCAGGTTTGTCCATCGCAATGCGTGGACGTGGCGATTCTTCTCTTAGAAATTGCAAACACAATAAAGTTTGCAGCACAGATAACTCTTGTTCCTGCGCCGGTTTAACAAGTTCTGCATATAACTCAATACGATCGGTTTCTGCATCAAAAAAAATCTGCATTGTTATTGCATCTTCTAGCTCTATATGCCAACTATCTTCTGCTACTTCAATAATCGTATTGATTTGTGAAATTTCTTCACCTACAGATTGCAGTAGAGCTCGTATTTTTTCTAAAGGTGCTTGCATGAAATTATTAATGACTATTTATTTTTAGGTATTACTTACCGTACTTTGTGCTAATGACTCAACAATCAAACTCTCCTCATCTATCAATGAAGAAAAATCTAGTTTTTTATAAATTTGATTTCTACTATTACTCGCGCCAAAAATTTTTCTTGCGATTTATTTTTTTGAAAGTGAGTGGCATAGATTTGATTGAAACGTTCTCAGTAGATTGAATTTCTAAACTGCGCTTTAAGTATCCTCAAACAGATACGAGTTCCTCATTCAATTTAGAAATTACTTGTATATGAAATTACAATCATTAAAGAGCTGGCGCGATCGAATGCTCTTCTATCGAACAAAAGATCTGAATATTTTTTAAGGGAATTGAAACTAGGAGAATTAAAACGTGCGTCGCTATCTTTGATTAAATGATTTACAAAAATAGGATAAAGAGAAAACAGATGAAGTAAAAATTGAATTGATTTTTATAATTTTAAAAAAGCGCTGCAAACTCTCTCACTGCTGTAGCAATGTCCGCCGCACTATAAACACTACTAATTGCTGCCACCATGTCCGCACCTTCCTTAACTAAAGGCTGGGCATTGTCTGGTGTCATGCCACCGATCACACAGACTGGGACAGTTAATTCAGCTTTAGCTTTGCTGACAATAGAAGTCGGTGTACTGACTTCATATTTCTTCACGCGCGATGGATAAAATCCACCAAACGCTACATAACTCGCACCTGCAATTTGCGCTTGCTCTGCTAAAGAAAAATCACCATAGCAAGAAGCGCCAAGTATTTTATCTTTACCTATTAATGTACGAACAACTGCTACCGACGCATCTGTCCCACCTACATGTATGCCATCGGCATCAAGCGCAATACATAAATCAATATGGTCATTCACAATGAATGGCACATTATGTTGACGACATAATGTTAATAATGCACTTGCTTGTTCTAAGCGTAATTCACCGCTTGCTGTTTTATGTCGATACTGTAGTAAGCCAACGCCAACTGTTAAGGCAATCTCAGTCGCTTTGATTAATGCTTCTGTGTCATCCCAATCGGGTGTGACGAGATATAAACCTTTCATGCCTGCTCCGATGGTTAACGCTGAGGTATTAACTGACCTGCTGCTATCGCAAAGGCAGATTCCAAAGCTTGCTGCGTATAAGTCTGTGCTTGTTCTAACGACGTTTCCATGCTCCAGCCTTGTGCTAAACCTGCAGCAATAGCTGAAGCGAGTGTGCAACCAGAACCATGAAATTCACCTTCCAAGCGCGTCCAACTCCAAGAACGCTGCTGCTCTTGACTAAACCAACGATTAATCACACGCGCATCTTGTGCATGGCCACCTTTGATGAGGACATGTGGTGTGTCTTGCATGAGCAAATCTGCTTGCTGCTCAATTGTTTGTATTTCTGCTGTGTGTTGTTCAGTATGTTTATGTGTGAGCGTATGTTCAAACTTATTTGTAAGCTTTTGTGCTTCTAAGGTATTGGGCGTGATGAGGGTGGCGAGTTTTCTAAGGGGCGCAATGATTTGAATCGCATCTTCTTTTGTTAAGTCATCACCATGCCCACTTGCCAATACAGGATCAAGCACGACAGGCAGTTGCGAATTTTTTTCTCGCAGTGTGCTGATACAGGATGCGATTAACTCTGCAATAGCTGCACTACCCACAATACCGATTTTTATTGCAACGATATCTATTTTATTTATCAACGCGGCTATTTGTTTTTGCACGATGTAAGGATCAACTGGGGTGACGCCATAGACACGATCATTGTCTTGCACAGTGAGTGTGGTGACGATAGGTAAAGCATGCGCACCCATGGCATCAATTGCTTGGCTATCTGCTTGTATGCCTGCACCACCACTAGGATCAAGCCCTGCAAAAACTAATACGCAGGGACGCTTACTACGCATCATGCAACGCGACCAGCCATAGGCGAAGAAGGTGATGCTGCAAATTTTCTTGGTATGCGTCCTGCTAAAAATGCTTCACGCCCTGCTTCTATCGCTAGCTTCATGGCATGCGCCATGCGGATAGGATCTTTTGCACCTGCAATCGCTGTATTCATCAACACACCATCACAACCTAATTCCATTGCAATCGCCGCGTCCGATGCCGTGCCTACACCCGCATCAACTAGCACCGGCACTTTAGCTTGATCAATAATGAGCGAAAGATTCCAAGGATTTAAAATGCCCATGCCTGAACCAATTAAAGAAGCAAGTGGCATGACTGCACAACAACCTATCTCTTCTAACATCTTGGCTTGAATCGGATCATCACTGCAATAGACCATCACATCAAAACCATCTTGCACTAAGGTTTCAGCTGCTTTTAATGTTTCTGGCATGTTGGGAAACAAAGTTTTTTCATCTCCCAAGACTTCTAATTTAACCAGCTTATGACCGTTTAATAATTCACGCGCAAGTTGTAAAGTGTAGACCGCATCTTTCGCGTTATAACAACCTGCTGTATTCGGTAAGATGGTGTACTTAGACGGAGGCACTGCATCTAATAAGTTAGGTGCATTCGGATCTTGGCCTATGTTCACACGACGAATCGCAACAGTAATAATGTTGGCACCACTGGCTTCTGTTGCTAACCGTGTTTCTTCTAAATCTTTATATTTACCACTACCCACCAATAAACGTGAAGTATAAGTGATTCCCGCTATGGTGAGACCTTCACTTGCTGTGTTCTCATTGCGCTGCATACTTCTTCCTTAAGCTTTTGTGTGTGCAAACATCAACCGCCACCGATGGCTTTAACGATGTCAACTTTTTCACCACCAACAAATCTCACCTCTGTCCATTTTGAACGTGGCACAACAGATCTATCCACTGCCACTGCCAATGCTTGATTGGTCAGTGACAGTGCATCAATTAAATCTTGCACATTGTGATGAGGCGCCACTTGATGTGGCTGTCCATTGAGTTCGATGGCAATCATTACTGTTTGCGATAAATCTCAGCGCCATTTTTTACAAACTCAACCGCTTTGACTTCCATACCTTGTTTTAATGCAGCGATTTCACTAATGCCTTGTTGCGCTGCATAGTCACGTACTTCTTGTGTGATTTTCATGGAGCAGAAATGCGGACCGCACATAGAGCAGAAGTGCGCCACCTTAGCGGAATCTTTAGGCAGAGTTTCATCATGAAACTCACGCGCTTTATCTGGATCTAAACCAAGATTGAATTGATCAGCCCAACGGAATTCAAAACGCGCTTTAGATAAAGCATTGTCACGAATTTGTGCGCCAGGATGACCTTTCGCTAAATCAGCAGCATGGGCTGCAATTTTGTAAGTGATGATGCCGTCTTTGACATCTACTTTATTGGGCAAACCTAAATGCTCTTTCGGTGTCACGTAACACAGCATCGCCGTGCCATACCAACCGATTTGTGCAGCACCAATCCCTGAGGTGATGTGATCATAGCCAGGTGCGATGTCTGTGGTGAGTGGTCCCAATGTGTAGAACGGCGCTTCATGACATTGCTCGAGTTGCAAATCCATGTTTTCTTTAATCATTTGCATAGGCACATGACCAGGGCCTTCTATCATGACTTGCACATCATGCTTCCATGCGATTTGCGTGAGCTCACCCAGTGTTTTTAATTCGCCTAACTGTGCTTCATCATTAGCGTCATAAATAGAACCAGGACGTAAACCATCACCGAGTGAGAAGCACACATCATAGGCTTTCATGATCTCGCAAATGTCTTCGAAGTGTTCATACAAAAAGGATTCTTTGTGATGTGCAAGACACCACTTCGCCATGATGGAACCACCACGTGACACAATCCCTGTCATGCGCTTAGCAGTGAGTGGTACATAGCGCAGCAACACACCTGCATGAATGGTGAAGTAATCCACACCTTGCTCTGCTTGTTCAATTAAAGTGTCACGGAAAATTTCCCATGTCAGATCTTCAGCTTTGCCATTCACTTTTTCTAATGCCTGATAAATGGGCACTGTTCCGATAGGCACAGGTGAATTACGAATGATCCACTCACGTGTTTCATGAATGTGTTTGCCGGTAGAGAGATCCATCACAGTATCACCACCCCAACGGATAGACCATGTCATTTTTTCTACTTCTTCACCAATCGATGAAGTGACGGCTGAGTTACCAATGTTGGCATTAATCTTCACCAGAAAATTACGACCTATGATCATAGGTTCACTTTCTGGATGATTAATATTGACAGGCATCACAGCGCGACCACGTGCAATTTCACTACGCACGAATTCAGGTGTAATCACTGCAGGAATAGCTGCACCAAATGATTGACCTGGATGCTGACGTCCCATTAACTCAGCAAGTTTGTTACCGTTGGGTCCAGATTTTTTTAACTCTTCTATGTATTGTTCACGTTGCAGGTTTTCACGAATAGCGATGTATTCCATCTCCGGTGTGATGATGCCTTGTTTCGCATAGTGCATTTGCGTGACATTTTTACCTGCAATCGCGCGACGTGGTTTGCGATGTAAATTAAAACGCAACTCAGCAAGCTTAGGATCATTTAAGCGTTCAGTGCCATAAACTGATGTAGGACCCGCTAATTCTTCTGTGTCATTGCGCTCGGCTATCCATGCTGCACGCAATGCTTCTAAACCTGAACGTATATCTATCTTGACTGCAGGATCGGTGTAAGGACCTGAGGTGTCATACACATACACCGGTGGATTTTTTTCTGCGCCAAAGGAAGCAGGCGTGTCGCTTTGACTGACTTCACGCATAGGTACACGTAAATCAGGACGTGAACCTTGTACATAAATTTTTCGGGAGTTTGGTAAAGGCTGAATTGCAGCCTCATCGACAGTTGCAGTCGCTGCCAGAAATTGTGGATTGGCGTTCATGTGCTTCCTTTGCTCAAACAGCGAGAGAGCACGGAATGCGGAGCGCACATCCTGGCTGCTTCCCTACGCTGGCATTATCCAGATCAGGTTGAGGGTATTTCTCACTTGATTACCAATGTTATTAGTTTGGCAGCCAAGACCCCTAGCATGACCCAGCTTATTAGCTGAGTACTTCATGAATTATACGCTGCTCAGATAAAACTAAACCTGCGCGGTCTTATAATGTCGTCTTTCTTTACAGAGCATCACATCATGGAACTGGCTAAAGCCTTCGAACCGGCAGAAATAGAACAACATTGGCGAACCGAATGGGAGAAGCGCGGCTATTTCGCTGCGACGACCGATGCCAATAAACCATCATTCAGCATTCAGCTGCCTCCACCAAATGTGACGGGCACGCTGCATATGGGGCATGCATTTAATCAGACGATTATGGATGGCTTGACTCGCTACTATCGTATGCGAGGCCACAACACAGCTTGGATACCGGGCACGGATCACGCCGGTATTGCTACGCAAATCGTGGTGGAACGCCAACTCGATGCACAAAAAATTTCACGTCATGATTTAGGTCGCGAAAAATTCTTAGAAAAAGTCTGGGAATGGAAGGAGCATTCAGGCTCCACCATCACGGGTCAAATGCGTCGCATGGGGACCTCACCTGACTGGAAGCGCGAATACTTCACGATGGACGACAAAATGTCGAATGCGGTGACGGAAGTGTTTGTGCGTTTAGTTGAACAAGGTTTGATTTATCGCGGCAAGCGTTTAGTGAATTGGGATCCAGTGTTAGGTACGGCTGTCTCTGATCTGGAAGTGGTGTCGGAAGAAGAAGATGGCAGTATGTGGCACATACGTTATCCGTTCGTGGATGGCAGTGGTCATTTAACTGTTGCCACTACTCGTCCTGAAACCTTATTAGGCGACGTAGCAGTAGCTGTTGATCCAACTGATGAACGTTACACACAATTCATAGGCAAAAAACTCAAATTGCCTTTAACGGATCGTGAAATTCCTGTGATTGCTGATAGCTATGTGGATAAAGCTTTTGGTACAGGCTGCGTAAAGATCACTCCTGCTCATGACTTTAATGACTACGCAGTGGGTCAGCGTCATCAGTGTGAACTGATTAATATCTTTACGCTCGATGCAAAAGTAAATGACACCGCACCGCTTGCTTATCGTGGCATGGATAGGTTCGTCGCACGTAAACAAATTGTGGCTGATCTGGATGCACAAGGTTTATTAGAACTGGTGAAGCCACATAAACTGATGGTGCCACGTGGTGATCGTACTGGTGTGGTGATTGAACCTATGCTGACTGATCAGTGGTTTGTTGCTATGAGTAAGCCTGCACCTGCAGGCACGCACTTCCCTGGTAAATCGATCGCAGAAGTCGCATTAGAAAAAGTCGCGCAAGGTGAAGTGAAATTTGTGCCTGAAAACTGGAGCACAACTTACAACCAGTGGCTGAACAACATTCAAGACTGGTGTATCTCTCGTCAATTGTGGTGGGGACATCAAATACCTGCGTGGTATGACGATGCAGGCAATTATTATGTTGCACGCACTGAAACCGAAGCACTCGCTAAAGCTCAAGCTGCAGGTTACACAGGCAAGTTAACCCGCGATGAAGATGTGCTCGACACATGGTTCTCTTCTGCATTGGTGCCGTTCTCAACCTTAGGCTGGCCTGAAGAAACGCCTGATATGAAGATGTTTTTACCTTCTTCAGTCTTAGTCACTGGCTTTGACATTATTTTCTTCTGGGTGGCGCGCATGGTGATGATGACCACGCACTTCACAGGCAAGGTACCTTTCAATACCGTTTATGTACATGGACTAGTGCGTGATGCACAAGGTCAGAAGATGTCTAAGTCTAAAGGTAATACTTTAGATCCAATTGATCTGATTGATGGCATAGAAGTAGAAGCCTTAGTTGCTAAACGTACTGCAGGTTTAATGAATCCTAAACAAGCAGAGAGCATTGCTAAAGCCACTCGCAAAGAATTTGCAAATGGCATTGCTGCGTTTGGCACAGATGCATTGCGTTTCACAATGGCGAGCTATGCCTCACTTGGACGAAATATTAATTTTGATTTAAGTCGTTGTGAAGGTTATAGAAATTTCTGTAACAAGCTGTGGAATGCTACGCGCTTTGTTTTAATGAACACCGAAGGCAAAGACTGTGGTCTGGAAGAACATGGTGCTGAAGCTTGTGCTACGGGTAGCTATCTCGATTTCTCACAAGCTGATCGTTGGATAGTGTCGCAATTGCAGCGCACAGAAGCAGAAGTAGAAAAAGGCTTTGCAGACTATCGCTTCGATAATATTGCGACTGCTATTTATAAATTCATTTGGGATGAATATTGCGATTGGTATTTAGAAGTCGCTAAGGTGCAGCTACAACAAGGCAGTGAAGCGCAACAACGTGCAACCCGTCGCACTTTATTGCGTGTGCTTGAAACAGTATTGCGTCTTGCTCACCCCATTATTCCTTTCGTGACTGAGCAATTATGGCAAACCGTTGCACCGCTTTCAGGTCGCAAGCTCAATCCCGCAGGTGATTCTATTATGTTGCAGGCTTATCCTGAACCTAACCTCAAGAAAATTGATGAGCAGGCTGAAGGCTGGATGCAAGAACTCAAAGCACTCACTGATGCCTGTCGTAATCTTCGTGGTGAAATGCAGTTATCGCCTGCAACTAAAGTGCCTCTCATCGTTGAAGGGCAAGATCATGCACGCTTGAGTGGATTCGCGCCGTATCTACAAGCACTGGCAAAACTGTCACAAGTTGAAGTGGTTGCGAAATTACCTGATTCACCTGCGCCAGTGTCGGTTGTGAACACCACACGCCTGATGTTGAAAGTGGAAATTGATATTGCTGCTGAGCGTGAACGTCTTACTAAAGAAATTACGCGCTTAGAAGGTGAAATCACCAAAGCCAATGCAAAACTAGATAACGAAGGTTTTGTGGCACGCGCACCGGCACAAGTTGTGGCGCAAGAAAAAGAGCGGGTTGCGAATTTTTCTGCCACCTTAGAAAAGTTACGTGATCAAATGTTGAAACTAAAATAATGCATCTGTAGTTCACATAAAAACCAAGGAGACAACATGATACAAAAAATAATTTTAACGACCTTGCTTAGAGCAGTGACTGCATCAGCATTACTATTCAGTGCTGCTGTTTCACCTTCTTATGCATCAGATGCTATGTCACCCGTTGGTTTATGGCGTACGATTGATGATGAAACAGGTAAAGCAAAATCTTTGGTGCGCATCACTGAAGTGAATGGCGAGCTACAAGGCACGATAGAAAAACTGTTTCGTGAACCGAATGAAGATCAAACTCCACGCTGTGATAAATGCACGGGTGATAAAAAAGATAAGCCTGTGATCGGCATGATGATTATGACTGGCTTAAAGCATGATGGAAAAATTTATGCCGGCGGTGAAATTACCGATCCAAAAAATGGCAAGACCTATAAATGCAAAATATGGACGGAAGAACAAGGGAAGAAACTACATGTGCGCGGCTTTATAGGCATGGCACTTTTAGGCAGAACGCAAATCTGGGTGAGAGAACAATAAAGAAAACTAAATAAGAACGTCCTCAGTTCTGCATCACATGAATATTGAAGTCAGAACTAAGCAACTATTGCACTCGTAGTTTGTTGAAACGCAGAAGATTTGAAAGTAGGACTAGTGTTGATCCCACAAATCGCCGTTGGGGCTAGTCTTCGGTGCAACGACACCAAAATGTCTATAGGCAGTCGGTGTTGCAATTCGACCACGCGGTGTGCGTTGTAAAAAACCTTGTTGTATTAAGTAAGGTTCGAGTACATCCTCAATCGTGTCGCGTTCTTCACCAATCGCAGCAGCGAGATTATCTAGCCCCACTGGACCACCACCAAATTTAAATAAGACGGCTTCTAAGAGTTTGCGATCCATGAGATCGAAACCAACCGGATCTACATCTAACATCACTAAAGCAGCATCTGCCATTGCTTTGGTGATGTCACCCTTACCTTTAACTTCTGCATAATCACGCACACGTCTTAACAAACGATTCGCAATACGTGGTGTGCCACGACTGCGACGTGCAATTTCTAAAGCACCATCATCTTCAATCACCGCTTTTAATAAAGCTGCACTACGTGTGACGATGCGTGCTAACTGTTCAGGTGTATAAAACTCTAACCGCCCCACAATACCAAAGCGATCACGCAAAGGATTGGTCAACATACCAGCACGCGTGGTAGCACCGACTAAGGTAAAGGGTTGTAGATCAAGACGCACTGAACGTGCAGCAGGTCCTTCACCTATCATGATGTCGATTTGATAGTCTTCAAGTGCAGGATAGAGAATTTCTTCTACGACGGGAGATAAGCGATGTATCTCATCAATGAATAAAACATCATTCGCTTCTAGATTCGTCAGCAAAGCTGCAAGATCACCCGCACGCTCTAACACTGGACCTGAAGTCTGACGCAGATTCACACCCATTTCACGCGCAATAATATGCGCCAGTGTGGTTTTACCTAATCCCGGAGGGCCAAATAGCAAAGTGTGATCAAGTGCTTCACTGCGATTTTTTGCGGCAGTGATAAAAATATTTAACTGATCACGAATTTTTTCTTGTCCAACGTATTCATCCAGTTTATGTGGACGCAATGCACGCTCTATCGCCTCTTCATTGGGCGAGACTGGTGTCGCTGCAATAATGCGCTGTTCGTTGAAATCGTCGGTCTGTATGCTCATGACAGCATTGTAGCCTGAGGAGGATGAAAGGCGTTTTTATCAGCCTTTGGATAATGCTTTCAAAGCCTGACGTATGCCTTCGGTGACGGTGCTACCTGCAGGCACTTGTTTGACTGCGAGCATGGCTTCTTTGTCGGAATAACCCAATGCGACTAAGGCGTTCAAGATGTCGGTATTCACATCTGGTGCTGCGCCACCTGCCGCTCCCAAATCTGCACCTAGTTTTCCTTTGAGTTCGAGCAGCAAACGTTCTGCTGTTTTTTTACCGACTCCAGGAATGCGGGTTAAACGTGCAGGCTCTTGCAAGGTGACTGCCTGCGCAAGATCGGCAACCGACATACCCGACAACAAAGACAATGCAGTGCGTGCACCCACGCCACTAATTTTAATGAGTTGCCTGAAGAGTTCACGTTCTTCTGTACTGCCAAAGCCATATAACAATTGTGCATCTTCGCGCACAACGAAATGTGTGAGTAAAGTTATTTTTTCACCGGCAGCTGGCAAGTTATAAAACGTACTCATAGGCACGCTGACTTCATAGCCCACGCCACTACAGTCTACTAATAACTGCAATGGATTTTTATCTACGAGTATGCCAACGAGACGACCTATCATGCGCGTGTTCCGAAATTGATTTCAAGCGATTATAAAAAAGAACTTAGCAATTTTTATCCAACTAAACGACCACCTTTGAGACGTAAACCTTTGCGCGCTAGTTCAGGTGCTAATGCTGCTAAGCCTGCTGTTCCTGCTTCACTGTGTGCATGACAAATCGCTACTGCTAAGGCATCAGCTGCATCAGTGCCAGGCAAACCTTTTAATGAAAGTAAGCGTTGCACCATTTCTTGCACTTGTGATTTCTGCGCCTTACCCTGACCGACCACTGCTTTTTTCACTTGTAAGGCGGTGTATTCAGCTACGCTAAGATTGGCTTGCACTAGACCACAAATAGCAGCGCCACGTGCTTGCCCTAATAATAAAGTGGATTGTGGATTCACATTCGAAAACACAATCTCTATTGCAGCACAGTTTGGTTGATAAGTTTTTATCACTTCACCCACACCATCCAAAATCACTTTTAAGCGCGAAGGCAAATCACCTTGTGGAATACGGATGGTACCGGAGGCGATATAAAATAATTTTTGACCTTCTTTGCGGATGACGCCAAAGCCTGTGACATTGAGCCCTGGATCTATGCCTAAGATGATCATGCGCTGTTTTTGATTTCTGTTTTAATGTCTGAAATGTCTAACGCCAGTGAGCGCCATCACCACACCTTGCTCATCTGCTGCATCCATCACTTCTTGATCACGAATGGAACCTCCGGGTTGTATCACGGCGGTTGCGCCTGCTGCGACGACGACATCTAATCCATCACGGAATGGAAAGAACGCATCGGAAGCAACAACGGATTCGGCAAGTGTTAATCCTGCGTTTTGCGCTTTAATCGATGCAATACGTGCTGAATCAACCCGACTCATTTGTCCTGCACCCACACCTAGCGTCATACCTTGACCGCAAAATACAATCGCATTTGATTTCACAAACTTTGCCACCTTCCATGCAAAGAGCATGTCTTGTAATTGTTCTGGCGTTGGCTGTTTTTTACTGACGATTTTTAATTCAGATAGCGCGACATTTTTTGCATCAGGTGATTGCAATAACACACCACCACCCACACGTTTAAAGTCATAGGCATTGTTTGCATGTGCTAATGGAATTTCTAATAGACGCACATTTTGTTTTGCTTCAAATACTTTGCGTGCTTCTGCAGTAAAAGAAGGCGCGATTAAAACTTCAACAAATTGTTGAGAAACCGCTTCAGCAGCTGAACCATCACATTCCACATTAAACGCAATAATGCCGCCAAATGCAGAGGTAGGATCAGTTTGCAATGCTTTGCTATAAGCTTCTAATGCGTTAGCGCCTAAAGCCACACCGCAAGGATTGGCATGTTTAATGATGACGCATGCTGGTGTAGTAAAAGTTTTTACACACTCCCAAGCTGCATCCGCATCAGCGATGTTGTTATAAGAAAGTTCTTTACCTTGCAGCTGTGTGTAATTAGCGAGCGCACCATCGACTGTTTGTGCATCACGATAAAAAGCAGCAGACTGATGCGGGTTTTCACCATAGCGCATGTCTTGTACTTTTTCGAATTGCAGATTAAGCGTAGCGGGATAAGCAGAACGTGTCGTATGTTGACGATCCGCACCGAGTGAGCTCAGATAATTCGTGATGGAACCATCATATTGCGCTGTGTGAGCAAAGACTTTTAATGCTAATCCAAAGCGTGTATCGAAACTCACCTCACCTTGATTCGCCTTCATTTCTTGTAACACGGCTTGATAGTCTGCAGGATCACAAATAACGACAACATCTTTATGATTTTTTGCGGAAGAGCGCAGTATCGCTGGGCCACCGATATCGATGTTTTCAATTGCGTCTTCTAAGCTGCATTGATCTTTAGCGACAGTTTGCTGAAAGGGATAGAGATTGACCACCACCATATCAATGGTGGGTATGTCATGGGCTTGCAATGCATCAGTGTGGGATTGCATATCACGGCGCGCCAATATGCCGCCATGTACTTTAGGATGCAAGGTCTTAACACGACCATCTAACATTTCAGGAAAGCCGGTGTAATCCGCTACTTCTGTCACTGGCAGTCCATGCTCTGCCAACATTTTTGCTGTGCCACCTGTAGAGAGCAGTTTGATTTGCATCGCATGCAATGCACGAGCGAATTCGAGTACACCGGTTTTGTCTGAGACGGAAATCAGTGCTTGTTTAATCATGGTTATTTGTAAAGAAAGAGAAATTCTTAAAGAGTGTGACTGACTTTTATTGAGCTTAGCAACAACACAGGGCGATGTCGCTTTATATCAAATCATGTTGCTGTAATTTTTTGCGCAAGGTATTGCGATTAATACCCAACATTTCTGCAGCATGCGACTGATTGCCCTCGGCACGGTTCATGACCGCTTCGAGAATGGGTTTTTCTACTGTAAAAATTACCATCTCATACACATTGGAGGGCTCTAACTCGCCTAAATCACGAAAATATTTTTCGAGACTTTTTCTCACAACGTCTTGAATGTTGTCTTTGCTCATGCGAAACCGATACAAAAAAGTTTTGGGTCTGTCAGGCCGCCAGCTTTTCTCGGGCGGGGGCATATTGTAACCGCTCGCCCCATGCTAGCTGAGATTCGAAAAAAACATCAACTGCTTGTAGTTGTTGTTCGCAATTTTCCAACGTATTCATCTGCTGTCGAAAAATTTTCTCGCCTTCTAAACCTTGCACATACCAAGCTATATGTTTACGTGCTGTTCGCACACCTAAATACGTGCCATAGAAGCTGTAATGCGCTTGTAAATGTTGCGCCATTAATTCACGCACTTCATTAACTTCAGGTGCAGGCATGAGTTGGCCTGTACGTAAAAAATAATCTATCTCACGAAATATCCAAGGACGGCCTTGCGCTGCACGACCTATCATGACGGCATCTGCACCAGTTTTTTCTAACACTGCTTTTGCTTTATGTGGGCTATCAATATCACCATTCGCCACCACGGGTATTGATGCTGCTGCCTTCACCGCTGCAATGGTGTCGTACTCTGCTAAACCACTATAACCATCAGCACGAGTACGACCATGTAACGTTAACATCGCTATCCCACTTTGCTCTGCTATGCGTGCAACCGTGAGTGCATTTTTATGCGCTCTATCCCAACCTGTACGGAATTTCAATGTGACAGGCACATCGACTGCTGCAACGACGGCTTCGAGTATGGAAGCAACTAATATTTCATCT
>CAMCXB010000027.1 GCA_945883145.1 Bordetella parapertussis
AGTTGGTACGTAAATCTTTGATACGGGATTGGTCTAATACATAAGAACGGATCTGATGTCCCCAACCGATATCTGTTTTTGAATCTTCCAATTTTTGTTGCTCACTCATGCGCTTACGTAATTCATGTTCAAACAAACGTGATTTAAGCATCGCCCATGCTTCAGCGCGATTTCTATGCTGACTACGATCGTTTTGACACTGCACGACAATTCCAGTGGGACCATGAGTTAAACGCACAGCAGAATCGGTTTTATTAATGTGCTGACCACCTGCACCGGATGCACGATAGGTATCGATACGTACATCAGCAGGATTGATATCAATCTCTATCGATTCATCAACTTCGGGATAGACAAACAAACTCGAGAAAGAAGTGTGACGACCGTTGGCCGAATCAAAAGGGGATTTACGTACTAGACGATGAACACCAGTTTCAGTGCGCAGAAAACCGTAAGCATATTCGCCTTCAATTTTTAGCGTGGCAGTTTTAATGCCGGCCACGTCACCATCGGATTGTTCCAGAATTTCTGCTTTAAAGCCTTTGCGTTCTGCATAGCGTAAGTACTGACGCAATAGCATCGAAGCCCAGTCTTGCGCTTCAGTGCCGCCAGCGCCCGCTTGAATATCGACAAAGCAGCTGTTCTTATCCAGAGGATTAGAAAACATACGGCGAAACTCCATGAGCTCCACTTGCTTTTGTAAGTCATGTGCATCCGTCTCAACCGCAACTAAGGTCTCTTCATCATTCTCATCCTTAGCCATGCCAAATAAATCGGCGGCATCACGCAGACCACTGGCAATCGAGGTTAATGAATCGACAACGGCTTCTAAGGATTTTTTTTCTTTGCCAAGATCCTGTGCACGTTTGGGGTCTTCCCAGACTTTAGGATCTTCGAGTTCGGCGTTGACTTGTTCTAGCTTCTCTAACTTCAGATCGAAGTCAAAGATACCTCCGCAGGTCGGATTCGCGTGCTGACAAGTCGGTCAATAGCGAAGAGAGGGCGTTTAGACGTTCAGCTTCCATGGATTTCAAGGCTCGCAGTAAAGCCCAAGATTATACCTGAGTGAGCTTTTGTAGACGGAGGGAAGTCATGTGGGTTTGTGATGCGAGGAGTTTGCTAAGTAATTAGGAAAATGAAGTAAAACGGTATCAGTTAATTAGTGAGGATGTGCTTTTTTCAACACCGGATGGTGAGCTAGCAGAAGAAGATTCTGATGAAATAGTAGATTTTTGAGAAGCGGTATCAGGTAGTACAGTCTGGGTGTTTGAATAGTCATAAAACGGCTGAAAAGAACTTGTGAAATGTCTAGATTGATAGCCTCTGGTTACGCCATTGAGAAGAGGGTTATCATTTTTATTTGCTATGAAGGTCGGTCCTAGATGTTGTGGTATTCCTACTTTTTCTGAAGTAAAAAAATTAGCTAATCGAGCTATTTTCTTTTGATTTTTTTCACCACTGACGATATCGCCTTTTTGACGAATGATTTTTTGTATGTTTAGATTCTCTAAGGTTATGCATCCATTTTTTTCTAAATCTTTTATAGCAGCCTGTCCAAGTGCAGCAGGGTTATAACAAACAGATTTAATACCAAGTTTCATTCCAACATAATTTGCTAGGCCACCTCCCATAGATTGTCCAGTTACTGTAATTTCCGCTCCTGTTTCTTTTCTCAATTCAGCTGCAAGTTTAGCTGCCTGCTCATAAGCAGCTGGAACTTTTGTTTTATTTAATACCTGAGCTATATCGACTTTGATCTGCTTCATAGTCATTCGACCAACACCAGTTGATCCAAAGCATAGGGCATATTTCCCAGGCGTACTACCTAAAGGCTTTAACTCGGCATAAAGTCCTGTTTTTGAATCTCGAAAAACACCTGTTAGAGGGTCAAGGTTTGTACTAAATGGCGAGCCTGCTAACAATCTTTCAAGATTTGATGGTTTTCTTTCTCCGCTTAGTGTTTTATATCCCGTTAAAGCTTGTAGTTTTTTTTCATCATCAATTGCTTCATTTTTTTCAGACAAGGCACTTCTCTCAGATTTAAATTTCTTCCAATCTTCTCTTACGGTAGGATCATTTTGTGTTGAATCATATTTATCGTGATATTTAAAAACAGATCTCTCAAAGTTTAGAAGGGCATTATAAACATCCGCAGTTTCGGCTCGAACTTCAGAGAATTTTCCGTCTTTATAGGGAGTTTGTGGATCGCTAAGCATTGCGCGATTAATATTTACATAGGTCTTTGCTGCTTGTTGAGGATTATTGAACGCTGTTTTTGGTAAAGTGAATTGCTTTTGTTTTTCAAAGCTAGCAATTCCAGAAGGCTTTTTACTCTGAGTTTGATCGGTATTACTAGGATTAACTTGGCTTGTATCAGTTATACGCAAGTTAGGGCTTGAGCTAGTTCTATCCATGGTATGTCTCTTTGTTATTTATTGAAGTGATGTGTTATCCATATCAATTAATAAGGCATTCCTCATACCCGATGCAATTTCAAAAAACTCATCTAAGGCTAGATTAAAATTGTCTGTATCTAAATCAGAGATTAATAAATTTCTGCAAACAGATAGTGTTTCTTCTTCATGATTTTTTGCTATCCAACATTCATGATTGCCATAACTAAGACTGTTTAACTCTAAAGCGGACCATAAAAGAGGAAGTACATTCGTTTCTGAAATGGGTGCCACAGGCGCAGATAAATGACAGACCTCACTATTGTTGGTGATATCAAGTGTGATGGGTGGATGATTTATTTTTTCTAATGTAATTGAGCCATATTCACCTAATAAATCATTAGGAATTCTAGGTCTTAAAAATTCATTAATTTTTTCCATCGTTAATCTCGCTTAGTTTTATTTTCATTTAATTCAAGCTAATTGTTGATAATTAGTTTGACTAGCTGTCTGTTGGATTGGAATGTTATCTAGTTGAGGCGAATTTTCCGCAAACAGCGATGTTGTTATTCCTATTGCAGAAATATAATTTTGTATGGTGTTTTGAAAGCTGACTTGATCGCCACGCGCTAGATTAAAGTCATAGCGCAGACACAGCATATTTAATTCATCTTCCCAAGCTAACCAACAGCCACCTAATGGGATGCCATAGCTATTTAATTCCAAGGCTTGAATGAATAATGCTTCTAAATCGTCATACGGTAATGAAGGCAGGGGAGCATATAAATGACAAATCGGTTTTTGCTCGGAGAGGGAAATTAAAATCGGTGAATGATGTTCTGTTTCTATGAATACACCATCATTTTCATCCAGTTTTAAATCCGGATGAATGGCATAAAGCCAGTGATCTAGTTGAAGGCGATAGTCCTGCATAAGACTGCTCCCATTTATTTATCTGAATTGATTTATTAATCAAGATAAATCGCCAATGGGGAGTTTGTCTAATAGGCTGATGTACTATGCCAGTGTTTTTTTACAACGGTTTTTGTGGTGGATTTTATACAGCTTCGGCGTATTCCAGCAGTAATTGGACTTTAGTTCGTCCGTTATATTCATTCGCATCTAAGCGATATGCTGCCTGTATTTTTCTAGGTAATTCTTCAGTGCGATTAAACCAAATTGCATCAAATTGTTGTCCATCTTTTTCTAAAAATAATTTGAGATGTTTTTCTTTCAGTATTTTTTGATTTAATACTTGGAATTGATTATTAAAAATGGGTGGTGCAAATCCTTGTCCCCATACCTGCGTTTCTAGCAAGGAAATAAAATCTAAGTTGAAATCGGAAATTTCTAATTCACCATCAGTTTCTAAAACATGCTCAAGTTGAATGGACGTTAACCATTCTTTACCAACTTGTTCAAATGTCGTTAAAAACTCTTCAAAATCTTTTTCTTGTAAGGACAGACCCGCTGCCATCGCATGTCCACCAAATTTATCGATGAGATGCGGTGCACGTTTTGAAACCAAATCTAAAGCATCGCGCAAATGAAATCCTGGAATCGATCGACCTGATCCTTTAATCATGCCATTTCCAGCTGGTGCAAAAGTAATCGTAGGACGAAAATATTTTTCTTTTAAACGTGAAGCCACAATACCAATCACACCCTGATGCCATTGCTCGTTAAATAAACAGAGCGTGGCACTAGCTTGTGGATTGATATTTTCCAGAGTTTGCATCGCTGCTTCTTGCATCTCGCTCTCGATAGAGCGCCGCTCGCGATTAATGTTATCGAGCTGACTAGCTATCTCTGCAGCACGTCCTAGATCATCAGTCAGTAAACACTCTATGCCTAGCGACATATCGGCTAATCTGCCTGCTGCATTTAAACGTGGACCAACTGTGAAACCAAGATCGATGGCTTTTACTTGTAGCGTTTCTTTGCCTGCGACGCGAAACAAAGCGTTAATACCTGCACAGGCATGGCCAGTCCGTATGCGTTGCAAACCCTGTGCTACTAAAACGCGGTTATTTGCGTCAAGCTTCACCACATCAGCAACTGTTCCGAGCGCAACGAGATCCAATAACTTATCGAGCCGAGGTTGATTTTGTGCTTCAAAATGACCACGCAAACGCAACTCTGCACGTAAAGCCATCAACACATAAAACATCACACCGACACCGGCTAGATTTTTACTCGGGAAGTTGCAATGTGGTTGATTGGGATTAACGATGACAGCTGCTGCAGGTAAGTGATCACCAGGTAAGTGATGATCTGTCACGACGACCTCAATCCCTAATTCCTGCGCTGCTGCAACGCCTTCCACACTGGCGATACCGTTATCCACAGTGATGATGATGTCAGGTGATTTTAATTCCGCAGCGAGTGCCACTATTTCTGGTGTTAATCCATAACCATATTCAAATCGATTAGGGACCAGATAATCAACTTGTGCACCCATGCTGCGTAAGCCCCGCACTGCTACAGCACATGCAGTCGCGCCATCACAATCATAGTCAGCTACGACGAGTAGTTTTTGTTCAGCTTCAATTGCATCCGCTAGAAATAGCGCAGCATCATCTACCTGCAACAACGCTTGCGGTGGGATTAAGGCATTCAATCCCGTTGACAGTTCTTTAACATCGTTGACTCCTCGTGCCACCAGTACGCGTGCAAGGACTGGATGCAACCCTTGTTGGCTCAGCAGAGCAGCGTGTCGAACAGAATAGGGACGAACAGCGAGACGTGTCATGGTACGAGACGTTTGAGTGAATCTTTAGCCCAGAATTTTCGCATAGAGAGCGAAGTGATCTGCCAATGCTGTAAGCGATCTGTATCGGAGAGGTGTAAAGACACTTTCTTTATGCGCCCCTCGCGCAGACTTGTTGCCAGTGGTGCAAACCATGTTTTATCAAGTTCAGCATAGGCAGAGAGCCAGCTTGCCCAGTCTGCATGCAGTGCTGATGGAATGAGTTGATCGAGTAATACGGTCTGTGAACTTGCTTCGGCTTGATGTGCTGTTTGAAAATCCACAAAACTTTTTTGTGACCGCAGATGGTGTGGTTGATATTGTTGAAGAAAACTATCAACCAACACTGCACATCCTTCAGATGCAGTTTGCATGTGTGATGCGCCACCCCATAACCACACTGTGTTGATGCGTGGTTTACCTTCTGCTTCACGTTTTTCATTGATAGCGCTGGTGTGCCAAAGCATTTGTAATTCATTTTGAATTTTGCGCCACGCTCGATCACCTTCACCGCGTGGTAGCCAAACATCTATATTGTGGCCACACACGACATCAGGAGTGCAAGTGCGCAGTGTCTGCCATTCATCAGCGCGTAAAAACCAATAATTGGGATGGCCATATTTGAGTGACATGCCCGACTCAGTGATCAGTGATAGTGCTGACTCAAATAATGCACGTGATTCACTTTCAGTGAGTTGAAGTTCACGGCTATCTGTTAAAACCAAATGGTCGCGAGCGATATGCAAGCTAGCAGGTTGGCAAATAAACCAGTGTCCTTCATGCGCAGGCAGAGCTAGCTTTTGCATGAGTAAATGCGCAATTGCAGGACTATTTTCTTCCTGTTGTGACAGCCAACATTCATGCGGCAGAGCAGGATTAAAGGGCGCACTATCCTGATGACGCTTCAAACTAGCCTTGGCAAGTAGGCTAGCCAATCCCGGTGCTTGTAGGGCAGCGAGCAGATCTTTTGCATGCTCAGCAGGAGGAAAGGCAAAGGGGAGAATGAGATCCAGATTTGTCATGGCGCGATTGTATGGCAAACTGCCGCCTAGTCTGTAATTGATGCCATTAAATGGCTCGGGCTTAAAGTGGATTGTCTGAATTTTTAGCCTGATTACTCAGGCACCTTCCAGAAACGGTTTTTGATTAATTTTTATTTCGCTCGTTTTTTTTCTCACTATTTGGAGTGTTTGTTGGCCTTGTTTAAAAACCTTCCCTTCGAGTGGACCATAGGATTGCGCTACACCCGTGCGGGTAAGCGTAGTGCACGCAATAGCTTTATTTCCTTTATTTCGCTCATTTCCATGGCTGGCATAGCACTGGGTGTTGCCGCATTAATTGTGGTGCTATCAGTGATGAATGGATTTCAAAAAGAAGTACGCGATCGTATGTTGTCGGTGTTAGCGCATATTGAAGTGTTTGATGCATCTGGCTCGCTGCCTAATTGGCAACTGACAGCAGCAGAGGTCATGAAAAACAAACAAGTGCGTGGTGCTGCACCTTATGTAGAAGCGCAAGCGATGGTGGCGTATGACGATAATTTACGTGGTGTTTTAGTACGCGGAATTTTGCCGGAAGAAGAAGGTAAGGTCTCTGCAGTGGCAACCCAAGTTAAACGAGGCAGCTTACAAGCTTTGCGTTCGGGTGAATTTAATGTGGTGATAGGTGGTGAGCTCGCACGTAGTTTGGGTCTGCGTGTGGGAAATAAACTCACCATGATTGCACCACAAGGACAAGTCACACCGGCAGGTGTTTTGCCGCGCTTAAAACAATTCACCGTCGTGGGTATTTTTGATGCCGGTCATTATGAATATGACTCTTCTTTAGCTTTTATACATTTAGAAGATGGCGAAAAAATGTTTCGTCAAAGTGGACCTACTGGATTGCGTTTAAAAATAGAAGACATGCAGCAAGCCCCTGAGGTAGCGCGTAAGCTAAGCCAAACGTTAGAGGGTAATTTTTATATACGTGATTGGTCTAAACAAAATCGTAACTGGTTTGCTGCAGTACAAACTGAAAAACGCATGATGTTTATTATTCTTGCACTCATCATTGCGGTGGCAGCGTTTAATTTAGTTTCTACCTTAGTCATGACGGTGACAGATAAACAAGCAGACATTGCGATCTTGCGTACCTTAGGTGCATCACCTGGATCGATCATGAAAATATTTATGATTCAAGGCGCTCTAGTTGGTTTATTAGGTACGTTTATTGGTGTGTCTGGTGGCGTACTTGTGGCATTGAATGTGGATGTGATAGTGCCCTTTATTGAATCATTATTTGGCGTACAGTTTTTACCACGTGATATTTATCTTATTAGTGCTTTGCCTTCTGATTTACGTTGGCCTGATGTGGGACGTATTGCGGGTGTGGCTGTAGTGTTAGCTTTTTTTGCGACTTTATATCCCAGCTGGCGTGCAGCACGTGTTCGCCCTGCAGAAGCATTGAGGTATGAATGAGCACAGCGATGAATGCAGAAATGAACCCAGAAATGAATCCAGAAATAAATCCAACGATGTCACCTGTTTTGTCTTGCCATGAGCTAGGTAAAACTTATACGCAAGGTGAGCATCAATTAGTTGTACTCGACAAAATCAATCTGAGTGTGGCAAAGGGTGAGCGTTGCGCTATTGTGGGTGTGTCAGGTTCTGGTAAATCGACTTTGTTGCATTTATTAGGCGGCTTAGATCTACCCACAACAGGCAGTGTGTCATTGCTAGGTCAAGACATGGCTAGCTTAAATGAAACAAAACGTGGAGAGTTACGCAATCGTTCATTAGGTTTTGTATATCAGTTTCATCATTTACTACCTGAGTTTTCTGCACTCGATAATGTAGCAATGCCTTTGTTGATACGTCGTATGACACAACAAGATGCAAGAGAACAAGCAGCACAAATCTTAACCAAAGTTGGTCTTGCATCGCGTCTTACCCATGTGCCTGGTGAATTATCAGGTGGTGAGCGACAACGTGTTGCTTTAGCGCGTGCGCTAGTCACTAACCCTGCTTGTGTATTAGCGGATGAACCAACTGGTAATTTAGACAGACAAACTGCGCATCAGGTGTTTGATCTCATGTTGGAGTTGGCGCAGACTTTAGGCACCGCTTTCATCATCGTCACGCATGATAGTGAACTCGCTACGCGTTGTGATCGTGTTTTACGTTTGTCTGAAGATGGCTTAGTGGCTGAGTCACGTTAAGTGTATGTGGATAGACAGTCATTGTCATCTTGATGCAGCTGAATATGATGGTGCAAGCAATGTCATTGCAGACGAAGCCAGAGCAGCAGACGTAAGTTGGATAGTCGTTCCAGCGGTGGAACGTGCAAATTTCAAGACAGTGGCAGAGCTTGCTGCAGAAAATTCTGGTTGTGTTTATGCATTGGGAATCCATCCACTGTATGTGCCACAGGCTGATGAGGAAGATTTGTCTGTGTTGCGTGATGCTGTTGCTCAAGCATTAAATGATAAAAAGTTTATTGCGATAGGCGAAATCGGTTTAGATTTCTTTGTGCCTAGTTTGTGTGAACCAGCAATGCGCGCTAAGCAAGAATATTTTTATTCTGAACAATTAAAAATTGCACGTGATTTTAATTTGCCTGTGATAGTGCATGTGCGTCGATCACAAGATATCGTATTAAAATATTTACGTCGTATAAATGTAGTGAGTGGTATTGCACATGCATTCAATGGTAGTGTGCAGCAAGCTGAACACTTTGGTCGTTTGGGCTTTGCTTTAGGTTTCGGTGGAGCGATGACGTTTACACGTGCATTGCAAATTCGACGACTAGCTAGCACTTTGCCGGATGAATTGATTGTGCTTGAAACTGACTCTCCTGATATTTCTCCTTCATGGTTGCATCCGGCTCGCAATACACCGGCGCAGCTTCCTCAAATTGCAGCGGTACTGGCCGAGCTGCGCGGTCAGTCTTTGGCACATCTTGCGCGTCAGACCACTGATAATGTTGCGCGTGTCTTGCCTCGCCTTGGTAGCCTACTCATGCAGTAAGTGCGCGTCATTGCGCTGGGATGGTTAGCAGGACTGTGTTTGCTGCAACAGCAAGCAGCCTTACCCACGTTTACTGCTTATGTCTTGCTGCTTTTAATTCTCTTTCTATTTTTGTTAGCAGTGCGATGGTGTCAGCGAGCTCGTATCGTGCTCTACTTTGTAATCGCTTTGATTGCAGCTTTCATGTGGGCTGCAGGTTGTGCTGAATGGCGTTTGCAACAAGCCTTATCACCTTCATTGGAAGGGCAAGAGTTGGTATTGACTGGTGTGGTAACCGGCTTACCTGATCCAGCGAGCTATGGTGTGCGATTTCTGTTTCAGGTTGAGCAGTCCACTTTGTTGGATGGTAAGTCAGTTCGAATTCCTGAACACATCCTGCTTTATCTTTATCAAAAGCGCAGTGACCAACTCACTTTGATTCGAGCCGGTGAACGCTGGCAATTTAGAGCGCGATTGAAACGACCACATGGCAATGCCAATCCCTATGGATTTGATGCAGAGGCTTGGTGGTTATCTTCAAACATTCGTGTAACCGGTTCGGTACAAGCTAAACAACAACGTAAGTTGCAAAATGTGGTGCTGCAGCCATCAGCCTTGATTGCTCGTTTGCGTGGTCTGTTACGTGAACGTATACAAAATAACTTAGCGAATAAACCGTATGCAGGTGTAATCGTTGCCTTAGTCATGGGAGATCAACGTGCGATTGAACAATCTGATTGGGAGATTTTCAATCGCACTGGCATAGGACACTTGGTTTCTATTTCAGGTTTGCACATTACGATGGTGGCGGCTTTATTTGCCGGTTTCATGCAATGGTTATGGCGTCATTCATTTTTCACAAGGGCTAGCTTACCCTTATTGATACCTGCGCAAAAAATTGCTGCTGCTACTGGCTTATTCGCAGCATTGATGTATGTCGCATTAGCAGGGTTTGGTATACCCGCTATGCGCACACTGATGATGATTGCCGTAGTGTGTGTAGCGCTTTGGTCTGGTCGGATGATAGTAGTCTCGCAAAGTTTGGCGTGCGCTTTGATCGTGGTGACCTTGTTTGATCCTTGGGCTGTATTGTGGCCAGGCTTTTGGTTGTCATTCACTGCGATTGCTTGCATTTTGTATGCAACAGTGGGGCGCATGCATGAGCTTGTAGAAAATAAACCTAGCTCTGCTGCGTTGTTGTGTCCAACAGAAGATAAAAAGAAGTTGATATCTGATTGGCTAATAACATGGCGCGATGCTTTGCGACCTGCAGTCACTACCCAAGCGGCGGTGACATTAGGTTTGCTGCCACTGACGATGTTGTTATTTGCGCAGGTATCACTCATTTCTCCGTTAGCGAATGCGTTTGCAATTCCACTAGTGAGTTTAGTGATAACGCCGCTCTCATTAGTTGGTGTTGTGTTGCCTACACCTTTATCAGCATGGTGTTTAGGCTTGGCACATCAACTCATGGCATGGCTAGTGATGGTGTTAACGTATTTCAGTAACATGGATTTTGCAGTTTGGCGCGGTGCGCAACCGGATGGAGTATCGGTTGTGTTAGCAGTCATCGGCACCTTATGGTTACTTGCACCCCGCGGTTGGCCACTGCGTTGGTGTGGTTTACTAACTTGGCTGCCAATTTTTTTCCACGTGCCAGCTGCACCCAGTCATGGATTTTGGATGACAGCTTTCGATGTAGGGCAGGGCAATGCAGTATTGATAGAAACTCCAACGCATAGATTGTTATATGACACAGGGCCGCAGATTGGCATGCACTCTGATAGTGGACAACGTGTCTTGCTGCCTTACTTTATTAAGCGTGGCATTACTTCTTTAGATGGTTTAGTGATTTCTCACAGCGATATGGATCATGCGGGCGGTGCTTTATCGCTGTTAAAAGAAATACGATTTGGTTGGGTGTCATCCTCTCTACCATCGGAGAATCCGATTCTGCAACAAGTGTCACAGCATCATGCATGTGCACAGGGGCAAAGCTGGAATTGGGATGGTGTGAATTTTGAGATGCTACAACCTAGAGTAGATAGTTATGCGCAGGCCTCACTGAAACCCAATGCACGCAGTTGCACTTTACGAATCAGTTGGGGTGATAAAGCCGTGTTATTAACAGGGGATATCGAAGCTGCACAAGAATATGCAATGCTTGAGCGTGTTCCTGATCGATTACATGCGCAAGTGTTGTTGGCGCCGCATCATGGCAGTGGCACCTCGTCGACAGCAGCATTTTTAGAAGCAGTCGCGCCAGAGATAGCAATTTTTCAAGTGGGTTATCGCAATCGTTATCATCATCCTAAGCCTGAAGTGTTTGAGCGCTATCGCCAACTCGGTATTCAACGCTACCGTACCGATGAATCTGGTGCGATACGAGTTGAAATCGATAACGCTATTAAGGTGAGTTCTTATCGATCTGAACATGCGCGTTATTGGTATGGTCGTTAGTCTTGTTGAACACATAACAATCAACTTCACAGAAAACTATTTGTTATGACTGTTTCTCTCAGAGTGAGAGCAGGGGTTTGATGTATAATTCGAATTTCCCGCTAGTGCCATTCGGCACCGACAGCAATGACCAAGTTTGTATTCGTCACAGGTGGTGTGGTCTCTTCCCTAGGTAAGGGTATAGCCGCCGCTTCACTGGCCGCGATCTTAGAATCGCGTGGCCTCAAAGTCACCCTTTTAAAGCTCGATCCCTACATCAACGTTGATCCTGGCACCATGAGTCCATTTCAGCATGGTGAGGTATTCGTCACCGATGATGGTGCTGAAACCGATCTTGATCTCGGTCACTATGAGCGTTTTATCTCCGCTAAGATGAAGAAGGTGAATAACTTCACCACCGGTCAGATTTATGAGTCCGTCATCCGTAAAGAGCGTCGTGGTGAATATCTGGGCAAGACGGTACAAGTCATTCCGCATATCACGAACGAGATACAAGAATTCATACATCGTGGCGCAGAAGGTTTTGATGTCGCAATTGTAGAAATTGGCGGCACTGTTGGCGACATTGAATCCTTGCCGTTTTTGGAAGCAGCGCGTCAGCTTTCATTGCGAGGCGGGCGTCATCATGCAGCCTTCGTACATTTAACCCTAGTGCCGTATCTGGTCTCTGCGGGTGAGTTAAAAACCAAACCAACGCAACACAGTGTGCAGAAATTGCGTGAAATCGGTATTTCACCCGATGCCTTGCTCTGTCGTGCTGACCGTCGCATACCTGAAGATGAGCGTGCCAAGATTTCCTTGTTCTCGAATGTAGAACAAGACGCTGTCATTTCAGTCTGGGATGCCGATACGATTTATAAAATTCCACAAATGTTGCATGACCAAGGTTTGGATCGCATCGTTTGTGAAAAACTCAATCTATCTCCACAGCCTGCTGATTTATCCATGTGGGATAAGTTGATTCATTCACTAGAAAATCCTAAGCGCGATGTGCACATTGCGATGGTGGGTAAATATGTGGATCTGACTGAATCGTATAAATCATTAACAGAGGCTTTACGTCATGCAGGTATTCATACTGAGTCGCGTGTGAATATTGAATACGTAGATTCTGAAGAAATAGAAACTCACGGCACGACTAGTTTAGAAAAATATGACGCCATACTCGTACCAGGTGGTTTTGGTCGACGTGGTGTAGAAGGCAAAATCGCTGCTGCGCGTTATGCACGTGAACACAAAGTGCCTTACCTCGGTATTTGTTTGGGTATGCAAGTAGCTTTGATTGAATATGCTCGCAATATGGCTGGCTTAGCGCAAGCAAATTCCACTGAGT
This sequence comes from Bordetella parapertussis, assembly GCA_945883145.1. GTDB lineage: Bacteria > Pseudomonadota > Gammaproteobacteria > Burkholderiales > Burkholderiaceae_D > Pernthalerella. Next base: position 12,922 of record CAMCXB010000027.1, read on the forward strand.
TTGATCCTAATACACCGAATCCTGTTGTGGCTTTGATTACGGAATGGCAGAACCATGATGGTGTGATTGAACGTCGTGATGCTGATTCTGATTTAGGTGGCACCATGCGTCTCGGTGCACAGACATGTGCAGTGAAAGCGGGCACCTTAGCAGCTGAAATTTATGGCAAAGAAGTGACGGAACGTCATCGTCATCGCTATGAAGCGAACAATCATTATCTGGCACGCGTAGAGCAAGCAGGTTTAGTGGTGTCAGCTCGTACACCAACTGAATCACTATGTGAAATTATGGAATTACCACGCACTGGTGAACATGCGCATCCTTGGTATATGGGCGTGCAATATCATCCGGAATTTAAATCAACGCCACGCGATGGTCATCCTTTATTCATTTCATTTATTCAAGCAGCACTGGCAGCGAAGCAGGCTGATGGCGAAAGGAAGGCAGCATGAAACTGTGTGGATTTGATGTAGGCCTCGATCATCCTTTCTTTCTGATTGCAGGACCTTGCGTGATTGAATCAGAGCAAATGGCTTTGGATACAGCCGGAGCTTTGAAAGAAATTACAAGCAGTTTGGGCATTCCTTTTATTTATAAATCATCGTTTGATAAAGCGAATCGTTCTTCTGGCACTTCTTTCCGTGGCTTAGGCATGGAAAAAGGTTTGGCCATACTCGCTAAAGTTAAACAAGAAATCGGTGTGCCTGTTTTAACCGATATTCATGAGATTGATGAAATCAAACCCGTCTCTGCAGTGGTCGATGTTTTACAAACCCCTGCGTTTTTATGCAGACAAACTGATTTTATTCGTGCTTGTGCGCTGTCTGGCAAGCCTGTGAATATTAAAAAAGGGCAGTTCTTAGCGCCGCATGATATGAAAAACGTGATTGATAAAGCACGTGAAGCAGCAAAAGAAGCAGGCTTAGCAACGGATAACTTTATGGCCTGTGAACGTGGTGTGTCATTTGGTTATAACAACTTAGTGTCGGACATGCGCTCACTTGCCATCATGCGTGAGACAGGTTGTCCGGTTGTGTTTGATGCTACGCATTCAGTGCAATTGCCAGGTGGTCAGGGCAGTACCTCTGGTGGTCAACGTGAGTTCGTACCTGTGTTGGCACGTGCGGCTGTTGCAGTAGGAGTTGCTGGCTTGTTTATGGAAACGCATCCGAATCCTGCACAAGCAAAATCAGATGGTCCGAATGCCGTACCTTTACAGCGCATGAAAGAATTACTTGCCACCTTGGCCGATCTGGATCGCGTTGTGAAGAAAAATGGTTTTCTTGAACAGCATTTCGAATAAATTTTTGTGCAGCTGAAGGTAACGAGCTGTGATTTGTTTAATGTAAAATTTTTATCTGTGGAGAATCGCAATGAGCGCAATTGTTGATATCGTAGGGCGTGAAATCATGGATTCACGCGGCAATCCGACTGTCGAATGTGATGTCTTACTAGAGTCGGGTGTCATGGGCCGTGCTGCTGTGCCATCAGGTGCATCAACAGGTTCACGTGAGGCAGTGGAATTACGTGATGGCGATAGCAAACGCTACTTCGGTAAAGGCGTGATGCAAGCCTGCGAAAACATTAACACAGAAATTTCAGAAGCCATCATGGGTTTAGATGCGAGTGAACAAGCATTCTTAGATCACACTCTTATCGATTTAGATGGCACGGACAACAAAGCGCGTCTGGGTGCGAATGCGACGTTAGCGGTATCGATGGCTGTAGCAAAAGCAGCAGCAGAAGAATCAGGTTTGCCACTGTATCGTTATTTCGGTGGTTCAGGTGCCATGCAAATGCCTGTGCCTATGATGAATGTGATCAATGGCGGTGCGCATGCGGATAACAATCTTGATCTGCAAGAATTCATGATCATACCGGTGGGTGCGACTAGCTTTCGCGAATCGATACGCTATGGCGCAGAAGTTTTTCACACACTGAAAAAAATTCTGCATGATAAAAAGCTCACCACTGCAGTAGGCGATGAAGGTGGTTTTGCTCCTTCCGTAGAAAACCATGAAGCAGCGATCAAATTAATTTTGCAAGCAATAGAACAAGCAGGCTATGAACCTGGTACGCAAATCGCATTGGGTTTAGATTGCGCTGCAAGTGAATTTTATAAAGATGGAAAATATCATTTAAGCGGTGAAGGCTTATCACTCTCATCCTCTGATTTCACTAATTTGTTAGCTAGCTGGTGTGATAAATATCCCATCATCTCGATTGAAGATGGCATGGCTGAGAATGATTGGGATGGTTGGGCAACCCTTACACAAGCATTAGGTAAGAAAGTACAATTAGTGGGTGATGATCTATTCGTGACCAACACAAAAATTCTCAAAGAAGGCATAGAGAAAAATATCGCTAACTCAATTCTGATTAAGATTAATCAGATTGGCACACTCACTGAAACCTTTGCAGCAATCGAAATGGCTAAGCGTGCTGGTTATACTGCAGTGATTTCACATCGCTCTGGCGAAACCGAAGATTCCACTATTGCTGATATCGCTGTTGGATGTAACGCGCTACAGATTAAGACAGGATCTATGTCACGTTCAGATCGTATGGCAAAATATAACCAATTGCTACGTATTGAAGAAGATTTAGGTGATGTCGCTAGCTACCCTGGACGCAGCGCTTTCTATAACCTGAGATAAGTGTAAGTTGGATAGTGTTTTAAACACTATCTGGCTTAGAAAACTAGACTAACGTGCGACTTATTCTGATTTCCCTGACCGCGCTACTTGTATTGATCCAGTACCCACTCTGGTTGGGTAAGGGTGGTTGGTTGCGAGTATGGAGTTTGTCGCGTGAATTAGATGTGTCGTTAGCCAAAGAGCGCGAGCAAAAAGCACGCATTGCTAAGCTCGCCTCTGAAGTAGAAGATTTGAAAGATGGCACAGGTGCTGTTGAAGAACGAGCACGCTATGAGTTAGGCTTAGTCAAAGAAAATGAAATCTTTGTACAAATCCTGCAACCCAACAGCAAAGCCACACCCCACACGAGCACTGCGCAATAAAACCAAGATTAATGCTGTTGTTGACTGGGTGGTGTTATAGCTAAGGCGACACTCTCTGCAGTAAACAAATGCGCACAATCGACTTTATCAAAGCGATAAAGCTGACCACAAAACTCACAATTAACTGATAACTGACCCAGCTCGGCTAGAGCATCGTCAATTTCTTCTTGCCCCAACATACGCAGCATATTGCCCACTCTAGTGCGGGAACAAGTGCACTGAAATACAGGATGACGTGGTTCAAAGACACGTACAGTCTCTTCCCAATACAAGCGCTGTAACAAAGTCATGATGTCTGTCGTTAGCAACTCAGCTTGGGTGAGAGTAGAAGCAAGCATGACGCTGCGATCCCAAGTGTCTTCATCATTACTAGTTGGGAGCGATTCAGTTGTACCACCCTCGGAAGGTAATTTTTGTAACAACAATCCGCGTGCCACATGGTCATCTGCAGCTAACCATAAGCGGGTATCAAGTTGTTCAGATCGCATCATATAATTTTCAATGATGGTAGCGATGGATTCACCATCTAAAGCAACAATACCTTGATAAGCTTGTTGGCCTGGCATCTTATCGTCTGGATCTAAAGTGATAGCAAAGCGACCTTGTCCATGCTCGTTAATGAGTTCTTGTAAGGTCGCTTGCTCATTGATTTCGACTTCATCACGCAGCTTAGCCATGCCACGTAGTTTGAGTCCTACATCACATTCCACAACGAGTAACTGCACCGGTCCATCACCATGAATTTGCATGATGATGGAGCCATTAAATTTTAGATTGGCAGATAACAAGGCAGCAGCCGACAGCATTTCACCTAACATTTTTTTTACAGCAGGGGGGTAGTCGCGCTTGGATTGCACCTGTTGCCAGACATCTGAAATATCAACTAACTCACCACGCACGAGTGAGTTTTCAAACATGAATTTTTGCAGGGTATCTGCCATTAATCTATTCTCTTTAACTGTTTTTTATAATCTTGCCCATTTTGAACATAGTGTGCAGCACTTGCTTTCAGTGTTGCGACTTGTTCAGTCGTGAGTTCACGTACTGCTTTAGCAGGTGATCCTATGATAAGTGAATTATCTGGAAACTCTTTACCTTCAGTGACTAACGCACCTGCGCCAACCAGAGAATTTTTTCCTATCTTGGCGCCATTTAAAATCACCGCTTGTATGCCTATCAGACTGCCATCGCCTATGCTGCAGCCGTGTAGCATGACTTGATGACCCACGGTTACATCTTTGCCTAATGTAATGGGATGGCCTATGTCAGTGTGTAGCACACTGTTTTCTTGAATATTCGAATTTTCACCGATCGTAATATGCTCATGATCGCCACGCAGTATGGCACCAAACCAGACACTGACATTAGCTTCTATGACGACATTACCTATGACAGTGGCACTATCCGTGATGTAGGCACTGGCATCGATCTGAGGTACAACTGAACCTAATTGATAGATGGGCATAATTTTTAATTAAAATAGGATTTGTCGTATGTAGTCTCTATTTTAAACCGCCTGCATGGGAATGCGTAGGCCTCAACTTAAGAAGATTTGATTGTGCAAGCTTTTACTGAATGTCGTGCTGCAGCGTTAACGCTCTTGAAGGAAAGTGATGTGTCTTCCAAAGTGGAAGGAGTGCGTGCTTGGGCTGTATCCTTTCGACACCAGCAACTAGCACTCGACACAGGATGGACCAGTGATGAGTCTGTGTCAGTGCCAGGCCGTCCTGATAAACCTCTTTTAGTATCGCCGCGTTTATTAGAGCGACGTTCTATGGCGACTGAAGAAGGGCGCGCTATCTTAATTCATGCATTAGCCCATATAGAATTTAATGCCATCAATCTCGCCTTAGATGCAATATGGCGCTTTGCCCATATGCCTGTTGAATATTATGTGGACTGGTTAGGTGTGGCAGACGAGGAGGCTTATCATTTTTCTTTATTAAATGCGCATTTACAAACGCTAGGATATGCCTATGGTGATTTTAATGCGCACAATACTTTATGGAAAATGGCAGAAAAAACTAAGGATGATGTGTTAGCGCGTATTGCTTTGGTTCCGAGAACTATGGAAGCACGCGGTTTGGATGCAACGCCTTTAGTACGTGCAAAAATTTTACAGGTGGGCGATGTAAAAGCTGCTGACATATTGAGTATTATTTTGCGCGATGAAGTAGGGCATGTCGCTGTAGGCAATCGTTGGTATGCGTGGTTGTGTGAACAGCGCCAGTGTGATCCGATTTCAACTTATACAGAGTTAGCGCGACGCTATAAAGCACCAGGTTTACGAGGGCCGTTTAATTTACAAGCACGAAGAGCAGCAGGATTTACAGAGGCAGAGTTAGACGCACTTCCTCATCATACCCACAATTTTTAAACGCTTACTTCAATTTGCACTTATTGATATTAGTTGCTGGCTTTAGCAGCGCGTTCTTCTTCTTGTAAACGCAATACCCGTCGTTGTATTTTGCCAGTAGTAGTCATGGGCAGTTGAGCTATGAATTCGATTTCTTTAGGATATTCATAGGGCGCAAGCAAACCTCGCACATGATTTTGTAAGGCTAGAATTAAGTCAGCATCAGCAGCTTCACTACGCTTAGTTTCTGGTGTTAATACGATATAAGCTTTAACTAATGCTCCCCGTTCTTGATCAGGCTTAGGTACCACAGCAGCATTCACGACTGCAGGATGTTTAATCAAACAGTTTTCAATTTCAGATGGACCTATACGATAGCCTGCTGATTTAAACATATCGTCAGCACGACCTTGATACCAAAGATAGCCATCTTCATCTATTTTTGCTAAGTCACCAGTACGACACCAATCACCGCTATATTTTTCTTGTGTCGCTTTAGGATTACGCCAGTATTCAATAAAGAAAACGGGATCAGGATGATTATGAATGTCATGGCGATGCAGAGCGACTTCACCAATCTCACCGGCTTGCACCTTATTGCCTTCACTATCAATCACTGCAACTTGATGACCCGGATAAGGTTTACCCATACTGCCCGCTTTAGCAGGCCATCTTTTAGCGCTATTTCCAACGATGTAATTGATTTCAGTTTGTCCGAACATTTCATTGACTGTCACACCCAAAGCCTCTTCAGTCCAGTTGTAAACAGCATCACCTACCGCTTCACCGGCACTCATTATGGCGCGACAATGTAGTTGATAGTGCTGACGTGGTGTAGGTACTGCTTTCATCATCATCTTCAGAGCTGTTGGAAACAGAAAGCAATTCGTGACGCGATATTTTTCCATCAACGTGAAAGCATGTTCTGCAGAAAAGCGCTGACGACTTGCGACGATAGGCATACCAAAGTAGAGCGTAGGTAGGAGCGCATCAAGTAAGCCACCAGTCCATGCCCAATCAGCAGGCGACCAAAACACATCTTCATCTTGAGGAAACCAGTTTTGTGAAGCGACAAAGCCCGTTAAATTGCCTAGTAATGCAGATTGCGGCATGAGTGCGCCTTTAGGTGCGCCTGTCGTACCACTGGTGTAAATCAAAATTGCTGGGTCTGAAAATTTTGTTTTCACAGGTGTGAAGTTTGTGTCTGCCTTCTGCATCACGGTTTGCCAATCTATGCTATCGGTCGTTTGACAATCAATGGCAATGACATGTTGTAGAGCAGGGCAAGCATTTTTTATTTTTTGTAGATTGTCACTACCAGTTGCATCAGTGATGGCAACTAGCGCAGCACTATCTTGCAAGCGATATTCCAATGCTTCTGGTCCGAATAAGACTGACATGGGCATTGCAATCGCACCTAATTGATGACAAGCGATATGACATACCGCTACTTCAGGTCGTTGCGGTAAGACGATAGCAACCCGTGTACCACGCGTTACGCCATAGCTTCGCAAAACATGTGACAAACGATTTGCATCTGCTTGTAGTTGCGCATAGGTGGTGATGCTATCGCCGTGTTCAGCATCATCACAATAAATAGCAATACGATCAGGGTCATTTGCCCAACGCGCGCAACACCATGCGGCGATATTAAAATCCTCAGGCACATGCCAGCGATATTGTTCATACAGCGATGCATATTGATCGACTGAGGTACCAGTGGCTTGCGACTGCTGAGGATGAGATAGAAGCGAAGATTTAGTCATAATCGCTCCAGTATAATGGCTTCTTCCTTACAGGTCTTAGCTATGAAAACTCATCGTTCTGAATTTATCAACTTACGTGGCTTACGCACGCATGTCATGCATTGGGGTGCAGAAGATGCGCCTAAAATTTTTATGCAACATGGTTGGATGGATGTCGCTGCTTCATTTCAATTTGTGGTTGACTGCTTACAGCAAGATTGGCATGTGATTACCCATGACTGGCGTGGTTTTGGATTAACTGAACGTGCACAAGCAGATTGCTATTGGTTTGCAGATTACTTGGGTGATTTAGATGCATTGCTTACGCATTATTCGCCTGACGCGCCAGTTAATTTACTCGGTCATAGCATGGGCGGTAATGTCGCGACTTTATATGCAGGTGTGAGACCTGAGCGTGTCGCTAAGCTAGTGAATCTTGAGGGTTTTGGTTTGCCTGCAACCCAACCTGAACAAGCACCAGAACGTTATGCAACATGGTTAAACGAACTACGTGTTCCACCTTCTATGAAAAGCTATGCCAGTAAGCAAGCAGTTGCACAACGTTTAATGAAAACCAATCCGCGTTTATTACCTGAACGTGCTGACTATCTTGCGCAGCACTGGGCTGCACCGGATGCTGATGGTCAGTGGCATATTTTGGGAGATCCTGCGCATAAAATAACCAGTGCGATGCTTTACCGAGTTGATGAAGCCATGGCATGTTGGGCAAAAATTCAAGCGCCAGTGTTATGGATGGAAGCCAGTGATACTGATATTTGGCGTTGGATGGGACCAAAAGATACTGCACGTTGTGAGATTGATCGTCGTTTGCAAGTCATCCCGAATTGCCAACAAGCCTTGATTGAAGATGCAGGGCATATGTTGCATCATGATCAGCCGGAAGCGCTCGCTAAACTGATAGAACCGTTCTTTTTATCTTGAGCAGATCACTGCGTTTTTCTGGAAAGCGTAGAATGAGGTCTGGCTTCTTCTTTTCATGGTTTTAGCAAGCATGCTGAACGTAGATTTACATTGTCATTCTCATTTTTCAGATGGTGTTTTTGCACCCGCTGAATTAGCAGTGCGTGCACAGGCGCAAGGTGTTGATGTATGGGCACTGACAGATCATGATGAAATTGGTGGCATACCTGAAGCGCGCAAGGCTGCATCAGATGTTGGTTTGCAATTTATCGCCGGTGTAGAAATTTCTATCACTTGGGCAAATAAAACTGTACACATCGTTGGCTTAAACATAGATGAAAACAGCACTGAATTGCGACAAGGATTAGCTTCAATAAAAAGCGGTCGCTCTGAACGCGGCCAAGAAATGGCAGCGGAACTCGCTAAGGTTGGGATTCACGGCGCCTATGAAGGTGCTGTCAAATATGCAGATCATCCGGCTTCTTTATCGCGTACGCATTTTGCACGCTACATCGTCGAGTTGGGATTGCATGACACTGTAGGCGAGGTATTTCGTCATTATCTTGCAGAAGGAAAGCCTGGCTTTGTACCGCATCGTTGGGGCACCTTAGCCAATGCTGTGAAATGGATACACGCTGCAGGTGGTCGTGCAGTGGTCGCGCATCCAGGCCGTTATGACTTTAATCAGCTAGCTCTAGATGCCATTCTTGATGAATTTTGTAGCTTGGGCGGTGAGGGAATAGAAGTGGTGACTGGTAGTCACACGCCAGCTCAATATCAAGAATTTGCCAAGGTCGCCCAACACTATGGATTATTAGCTTCACGTGGCTCGGATTTTCATGGGCCAGAAGAGTCAAATTATGATCTGGGCAGCTTGCCTCAACTCCCTGCAGGACTTAAGACTATCTGGCATGATTGGCATAGTGCTTAATTATCAAATTAACACTGGGGCGTTTTTTGAGCTCATGCTGTATGAATTCAATGCTTGAAATTTTTCTCCGTGACCAAATATTTAATGCGCTAGCTTGGTTCTAGTTTAGTGCTAGTTTTGATTAAACCGATTGTGTTGCCACTTTTTCCGACTTCGTTTGGAGCCACCACACCATGAAAAGAATTTTCTTATTTGTTCTGACTAACATCGCAGTGATTGCAGTCATGACGATTATCTTGTCGGTATTAGGGATTGATCGTTATCTGACAGCGCAAGGTTTAAATATTCCTATGTTGTTAGCGTATTCGCTGGTAGCAGGTTTTACCGGTTCGATTTTTTCTTTGCTCATTAGTAAGCCTATGGCCAAGTGGTCGACTGGTGCACAGGTGATTGAGCAGCCATCAAACTCTACAGAGCAATGGTTAGTAGAGACGGTACGCAGACTTGCAGATCGAGCAGGCATAGGTATGCCTGAAGTCGCTGTGTTTGAAGGTGAAGCGAATGCATTTGCGACAGGTGCGTTTAAGAACGATGCGCTAGTTGCTGTATCTACCGGTTTGTTAGCGAATATGACGCGTGAAGAAGTGGAAGCCGTGTTAGGACATGAGATTGCGCATATTGCCAATGGCGACATGGTGACACTGACCTTGATTCAAGGTGTGTTGAACACCTTTGTGATTTTTCTCTCACGTATAGTGGGTTATGCAGTCGATAGAGCGTTATCACGCAATAATGATGATGCACCTGGCATAGGTTACACAATCACAGTGATTGTTTGCCAAATCGTGTTTGGCATTATGGCGTCGATGATTGTTGCTTGGTTCTCACGTCATCGTGAGTTTCGTGCTGATGCTGGTTCATCGCACTTGCTCGGTGGACCGCAGTCTATGATGAATGCCTTGGCAAGACTACGCTCGATGCAAGAAAGTCATTTGCCTGAGTCAGTTGCTGCATTTGGTATTGCGCAATCAGGTGGTTTCTTTTCTTTATTTGCTACGCATCCACCGCTAGAGGAAAGAATCGCCGCATTACAGAGACCGCATTAATTTCTCTTCTAACTTTATGAACGACAGCCAACTGGCTGTCGTATTTTTTTATATTGATGATTTGCTTGAAATATGAGTCAGTTTTTTCAAATTCACCCAGATAATCCGCAACACCGTTTAATCAAACAAGCGGCACAGATTGTGGGTGCGGGTGGCATCATCGCTTTGCCAACGGATTCTAGCTATGCCTTGGTTTGTCATCTCGATGATAAGAATGCAGTTGAGCGTTTACGACAGATACGAGAAATTGATGATAAACATCACCTGACTTTGCTTTGTCGTGATTTATCCGATATTGCAAATTACGCCAAGGTAGATAATCGTCAGTATCGTTTGTTGAAATCCGCCACGCCAGGGCCTTATACCTTTATTCTAGAAGCTACCAAAGAAGTACCTAGGCGGCTTTCTCATCCCTCCCGCAAAACCATAGGTTTACGTGTTCCACAGCATGCGATAGCGCAAGCGCTGTTGGAAGAATTGGGTCAGCCCTTAATTGGCACCACCCTGATGTTGCCTGGTGAAGTTTTACCTTTGAATGATCCCGAAGAAATTCGTGAGTATCTAGAAAAGCAATTAGATTGTGTGATTGATGGAGGCGGTTGCAGTCTAGAACCCACCACGGTAGTGGATTTGACTGGCTCTGAGCCAGTGGTGCTGCGTGAGGGACGTGGATCTATAGGCTTGTTTGCATAAGTCGGTGTTTGAACGGTTCCCTCTGATAAAATCGAGTCAATGAACGATATAGTCCAAGCAATTGCAGTCAACGCTCTGCCCATACTCTTTGCGATTACCTTGCACGAAGCGGCACATGCCTATGCAGCCAAGCATTTTGGCGATCTGACAGCCTACGCCCAAGGTCGGATGAGCTTAGATCCTACTAAGCATATAGATTTATTTGGCACGATTTTGATACCGCTAGTTTTAGCACTTTCAAGCAGTCCATTTATTTTTGGTTACGCTAAGCCGGTTCCTGTTGATTTTTCGCGTTTACGCAATCCCAAGCGTGATATGGCATGGGTGGCATTAGCGGGGCCGGCAGCTAATCTCATCATGGCTTTGATGTGGATGATTGTATTATTTTCATTTTATCTTTTCGGATTAGGTGAGGAAGATTATTTTTTTAAAGTTGCAAAAGCCGGTATTTTTATTAATTTAGTTTTATTTGCTTTTAATCTTTTTCCTTTGCCCCCTTTGGATGGTGGCAGAATCATGACCAGCATTTTGCCACTGCGTTATGCCGTTAAATTTGCGCGCATTGAACCTTATGGTTTTTTCATCGTTCTTGGATTGATGATGTTGAATTTGCTGCACTACTGGATGAAGCCAGTTATGGGTGGCGCATATTTTTTATTAAGTCTACTTATTTATCCCCTTAAATCTCTTTTGAACTGATTCTGCTATGTATCCCGATCGTGTTGTTTCTGGTATGCGTCCCACTGGCGCTATGCATCTTGGTCATTATCACGGCGCGTTAAAAAACTGGGTGAGGTTGCAATCCGAGCATCCTTGTTTATTTTTTGTGGCTGACTGGCATGCACTTACCACGCACTATGATGATCCCTCGATTATCGAGTCCAGCACATGGGATATGGTGATTGATTGGTTAGCTGCAGGTATAGATCCTTCACAAGCGACGATTTTCATTCAATCCAAAGTGCCTGAGCATGCAGAATTACATTTGCTGCTTTCTATGTCCACACCTTTAGGTTGGTTAGAGCGTGTACCTACTTATAAAGATCAACAAGAAAAACTTGCTGATCGTGATCTTGCGACTTACGGTTTTCTTGGCTATCCCTTATTACAAGCAGCAGATGTTTTAATTTATCGCGCTAGCATGGTGCCAGTTGGTGAAGATCAAGTACCGCACGTAGAAATGATGCGTGAAATTGCACGTCGCTTTAATCATCTCTATGGACGTGAAAAGAATTTCGAAGAGAAAGCGCGTGAAGCCGTCAAAAAGCTAGGTTCTAAACGTGCCAAGCTTTACAACGAATTGCGTACGGAATATCAAGAGCAGGGCAAGGATGATGCGCTTGAGCAAGCCAAGGCTTTACTCGATGATGCGCAAAATCTCTCTATGAGCGATAGAGAAAGATTGTTTGGTTATCTAGAAGGTAGTCGCAAACTGATTCTGGTTGAACCGCAAGCTTTACTCACTGAAGCCTCACGTTTGCCTGGATTAGATGGACAGAAAATGTCTAAGAGCTATGGCAACACGATTGCATTACGTGATGATACGGAAACCGTGACCAAGAAAGTACGCACCATGCCGACTGATCCGGCTCGTGTGCGTCGTACTGATGCAGGTGATCCTGAAAAATGTCCGGTCTGGCAATTTCATACAGTGTATTCGGACACCGCAACAAAACACTGGGTGGTCAAAGGATGTAAATCTGCAGGTATAGGTTGTTTGGAATGTAAACAGCCTATCGTGGATGCTATTTTAAAAGAACAAGAACCCATGCGAGAACGTGCGCAACAGTATCTCGATGATCCTTCATTAGTGCGTGCAATTGTTGCTGATGGCTGTGATCAAGCACGTAAACATGCGCAAGAAACCATGCGTGATGTGCGTGAAGAAATGGGTTTGTCTTACAACTAATTTGCTCGCTATGACATCTCACCTAAGCCAAGTGGCCTCTACTTGGGTACATCGTTTTGCTTCTCTTATACCGCAAGGTTTAGTGCTGGACTGTGCCAGTGGTGGTGGACGTCATGCGCGCCTGCTTGCTGAATTGGGCTACCAAGTCTTAGCTTGTGATCGTGATGCTGCTGCACTGGCAACAATTCAACATCCTTCAATTACCTGCATTGAGTGCGATCTAGAGACTGAAACAGCAAGTCAACATGCAAACTGGCCTTTTGCCTCGCATCGTTTTGCAGGCATTGTGGTGACCAACTATTTGCATCGCCCATTATTCCCTGCCATGTTGGACAGCCTTGTACCTGGTGGAGTTTTGATCTATGAAACCTTTGCCGAGGGTAATGCACAATTCGGCAAACCTTCGAATCCTGATTTTTTACTCGCACACGGTGAATTGTTTGCCATTGTTCATGCTGCAAAGGATTTTCATGTGTTGGCGTTTGAAGATGGCTATGTCAGCCATCCAAAGCCGGCTATGGTGCAAAGAATTTGCGCGATAAAGCATAGTCAGACTGTCACACCCGAACAGCTCAGTTTGTAATGGGTAATCATCCTTTGCATCTTATTCTTATAAAAACTATGCCATCAGATGTGCCGTCTGGCATGGCTATCCGCTACAATCACGCTTTCGATTTTTTGTGATGGCACAAACATGATCAAGGGCAGCATAGTTGCGATAGTCACCCCTATGCATGAAGATGGCAGTCTGGATATGCCGACTCTGCATCAACTTCTCGATTGGCATATCGCAGAAGGAACTGACGGCATTGTTATTGTTGGAACAACGGGCGAATCGCCTACTGTTAGCGTGGAAGAGCATTGCGAGTTGATTAAATCCACCGTGGCGCATGTTGCAGGTCGTATTCCTGTGATAGCAGGTACGGGTGGCAACTCAACCGCTGAAGCCATTGAGTTAACCCAGTTTGCAAAAAGTGTGGGTGCTGATGCTTCTTTACAGGTAGTGCCTTACTACAATCGTCCTACCCAAGAAGGTATGTTTCAGCATTTTAAGAAAATCGCTGAATCAGTTGATCTACCAGTCATTCTCTATAACGTGCCCGGCCGTACTGTGGCTGACATGAGTAATGAAACCATAGCCAAACTCGCTGCAGTGCCTGGTATTGCGGGTGTGAAGGATGCAACTGGCAATATAGGCCGAGGTTCAGAACTACTGCGTTTAGTGCCTTCTTCTTTCGCGGTCTATTCTGGCGATGATGCAACGGCGATGGCCTTGATGTTCTGTGGTGCCAAGGGCAACATCTCAGTCACCGCCAATGTGGCACCACGCGCCATGCATGAGCTATGTGCAGCCGCAATTGCAGGACATGTGACTGAAGCTATTGTGATTAATAATCGTCTGATTCCTTTGCATAACAAATTATTTGTCGAGCCTAATCCAGTGCCGGTCAAATGGGCTTTAGCGCAGATGGGAAAAATACCAGCCGGAATACGTTTACCTTTGGTGAATATGGCGGAGTCTTATCATCAGACCGTGCGTGATGCCCTGCGTGAAGCCGGTGTATTACAATGAGTCGTTTAATTTACCTCGAATGTTTTCGTTTTGATATGACCACAACCTTTCAGAGTTCGACCAGGCAAGCTTCTTTCCCATTTCGTTTTATCGCCATTGCCTGTCTTCTAGCGGGGGTCACAGGCTGTAGCACTGTTAGCAACATGCTAGAGCCCGATAAAATTGATTACAAGAGCGCCACCCCAGCTAGCAAAAAAGGCGGACTCGAAGTCCCACCTGATCTGACGCAAATGAAAGGTGATAATCGTTACGATATCCCTGATAGCAAGCGTGGTTCAGCCACTGCTTCCAATTACAACGCGCAACGTGGCGTTAATACGGGTTCGAGTGCGACACCAGAAGTAGCAGCACCTGTCTCAGGCAAAGAAATTCGCGTAGAACGTGCCGGCAGCCAGCGCTGGTTGGTCGTCAAGCAATCACCTGAGGTACTGTGGCCACGCGTGAAAGAATTCTGGCAAGAGTCTGGATTTTTGATTGCATCTGAAGTACCTGATGCAGGTGTGATGGAAACCGATTGGGCTGAAAATCGCGCCAAAATCCCACAAGACGTTATTCGTAACACTATCGGCAAAGTATTAGATTCTCTGTATTCCACCGGTGAGCGCGACAAATTCCGCACACGTCTGGAACGCAATGCCGACGGCAGCACAGAAATTTTCATCAGCCATCGTGGCGCACAAGAAGTATTCACTGGGCAAATGAAAGAACGCACCATGTGGACGGCACGTGCTTCCGATCCAGAGTTAGAGGCGGAGTTCTTGGGTCGTTTGATGGCAAGGCTAGGTTCCGATCAAAAAGTAGCGAAAGCTGCCTTAGCATCTGCAAAACCAGAGCGTCCAAAAGCACAAATTGAAAAAGATCAGGCTGGATCATTTGTAAAAATTGAAGAAGGTTTTGATCGTGCATGGCGTCGTGTAGGTTTAGCACTCGATCGTGTCGGCTTTACGGTAGAAGATCGTGACCGCAGTCGTGGTCTGTATTTTGTGCGCTATGTTGATCAAGCCAACGATGCACAAAACAAATCTAGCGAACCAGGCTTCTTCTCAAAATGGTTTGGTAGTTCCAAGGACGACAAAAAAACTGCTGTACGTTATCGCATCGCTGTCAAAGAAACCGGCAGCACCACGCGTGTTAGCGTCACGGATGACAAAGGTAATGTCACTTCAGCAGAAAATGCAACACGCATACTTTCACTGCTCAATGAACAACTGAAGTGAAGTTCCAGTCTGTGCAGCCTAAGCAGGTGCTTAGGTGAGATTTGCTAGTTTGGGAAGCGGGAGCGAAGGTAATGCGCTCCTGATCTCGGCTTCCTCCGGTAACACCACCATCATGCTCGATTGCGGCTTCGGTTTAAAAGAAACCGAGCGCCGCTTGCAGCGTCTGCAGTGTGATCCTTCCTCTCTTGCAGGTATTCTGGTCACCCATGAGCATTCTGATCATGTCGGTGGCGTCTTTAAACTCGCGCGTCGTTACGCTATTCCGGTCTGGATTAGTTACGGCACTTTGCAAGCGGTGATCACGCAATCAGAGGGTGTTGATATTCGCTTATGTCGTGATAATGCATCCTTCACAATCGGTGAGTTAACAGTTCAGCCTTATACAGTGCCACATGATGCACGCGAGCCGCTGCAATTCGTTGCAAGCGACGGTTTAAGGCGATTGGGCGTGTTAACAGATATTGGCATGCCCACGCCACATGTCGTCGCTGCCTTGGGGCTCTGTGATGCGTTGCTGTTGGAATGTAATCATGACAGCCAGATGTTGGAGGATTCTTCTTATCCACATTCTTTGAAGTCTAGAATCAGTGGACCTTATGGTCATCTCTCGAATGATCATGCCTCACAGATTTTAGATGCCGTCGATCGTAGCCGCTTAAATAAAGTAGTGGGTGCGCATTTATCTCAACAAAACAATACGCCTGAACTGGCACGTTCAGCGATTGAAGCAGTTGTTGGAGAAGAAGATGTGGAAGTGTTGATTGCCTGTCAGGAGCAGGGCTTTGACTGGTTAGCGTGCGCTTAAGTGTGCTTAAGAATGTTAGCTAAGTTTGTCTAGGTATCATTCAACAATACCCGCACACACAAAACAAAAAAGCCGCCCGAGGGCGGCTTTTCTGATTTGAAGCTGAAGATTACTTCTTCTCTTCAGCAGCTGGAGCAGCAGGAGCAGCAGCTGGAGCTTCAGCAGCAGCTGGAGCTTCAGCAGCAGCTGGAGCAGCAGCTGGAGCTTCAGCAGCAGGAGCTGGTGCAGGAGCAGCAGCTTCTTCTTTTTTACCGCAAGCAGCCAAAGCTAAAGCCAACAGAGAAGCGATCAGCAACGAATTTTTCATGATTTTCCTTCAGTTAAAGTAAAAAATAGAACTCAAAAAATAGATTAATAACTACCGGTAGTTATCGCACGTTCAGGACGTTTTTTTGATGCTGCAGCAAGTATTGACGCACTGCCGCATCGACAAAACTTCCTAACCAGAAATTATACGGGGTTTGTATAAAAACCTGCAAGACGTTTGTTGAAAATCGACTGTTTTTTCTTGAAATTGTTTTCATAAGATTGCGCTAAACGACATGCGCAGAGTGCTAGCATCTTTTCAGGTTTAAAACTATTTTCGCAAACGAAACAAACTCAATCAGTAGATTTCTATCC
>CAMCXB010000028.1 GCA_945883145.1 Bordetella parapertussis
TAAATAAATTGATTGTGACAAATCCAGATGCCATCTTAAAGGCAAGTGGTAAATGGACTAGCGCTACAGTAGATAGTCAATCAGCAATGACAGTAGATTTAGAGATTATTGATGCTGGTCGTTTACTTGATAGATTTGGTTTTGAAAAAATGCTCAAAGCAGGTAAAGGAAACATAGATGGTGAGCTTTTTTGGAAAGGTGCGCCATATTCATTCGATCCGCCTACGCTATCAGGTAATTTGAGTATGAAATTAGCGAATGGTCAGTTTTTGAAAGTTGAGCCTGGTGTTGCAAAATTATTAGGTGTGATGAGTTTGCAGGCTTTACCTAGAAGACTGACTTTAGATTTTCGTGACGTCTTTTCTGAAGGATTTGCATTTGACGGTATTGCTTCAACTGCGAACATTACGCGCGGTGTGATTAAAACCGATACCTTTAAAATGCGTGGAACGAGTAGTGTGATTTTGATGGATGGCACGGTGGATTTGAAAGATGAAACACAGAACCTGAATGTGGTGGTGATACCTGAAATGAATGCAGGAGCAGCATCGGTGGCGTATGGTCTCGCTGTTAATCCCATCATTGGCCTAGGAAGCTTTCTAGCGCAGTTTTTATTAAAAAATCCACTTTCACAAGCCTTCACGCAGGAATATCAAATTACTGGTCCATGGAAAGATCCTGCCATTAAAAAAATAGCGACTAAACGTAAAACTGCTAATGATCCCGCAGATGCCGTTCGCTAAAACACACAACGTAGTTTTACTACTAAGTTGATGACGAATACGGTTTGTTAAATTTTTTTGAATTAACGGTGTTCATTCTTTTATGCATACATCTATAAAAATCGCAGCAATACAAATGATCTCTTCTATTTCACCAGAGATCAATATGCAACATGCTCGTAAGTGGGTTAGCGCAGCTGCTGAAGAAGGTGCAATAATAATTTTATTACCTGAGTATTGGTCGATTTTAGGACGGCACGATACGGATAAATTAGCGTATGCAGAAGAAGCCGGTATTGGACCCTTACAAGATCTCATGTCCAATCTTGCGCGTGAATATGGCGTGTGGTTAATAGGCGGGACTATCCCACTAAAGTCGCCAGAACCAAATAAAGTACTCAATACTTTATTAGCCTACGATACCAAAGGTCATCAAGCAGCTCGTTACGACAAAATGCACTTGTTTGGTTTTACGCGTGGTGATGAATCGTATGATGAATCACGCACCATCACAGCTGGTGAAGAAGTAGTGGTACTAGAAACACCGCATGCGCGCATAGGTTTAGCGATTTGTTATGACTTACGTTTTCCTGAATTATTCCGCGCTATGCAGGTATGTGATCTTATCGTTATGCCCGCCGCATTTACTCACACCACGGGTCGCGCACATTGGGAAATTTTATTACGTGCTCGCGCGATAGAGAATCAATGTTATGTATTAGCAGCAGCTCAGGGTGGTGAACATGAAAATGGTCGTCGTACTTGGGGGCATAGTATGTTGGTCGATCCTTGGGGCGAAGTACAAACTGAGCTAGCTGAAGGAGAAGGTTTCGTTATCGGCGATCTTGATCCAGCTAAGCTCAAGGAAGTGCGAACCAGTTTGCCCGCTTTGGAGCATAGAAAGTCCCTATTTTCTTTATGAGTCCGTGCTTCAGCGCGAGAAGCCGCAATCCAGTATGATTTCTATGTTTTGTATAGCAATTTAAGCATCATCTTGCATGCTCCCCGTTTTTGAATCCCTGTTGACTACGATAAATCCCATGAAGCTCACTGAACCTAATTTACACACCCAACGCATAGCGCGCGATATTTTGCTTACACCTTACGGCTTAGATGAGGGACATTTACTCAAGAGTTTGGGTGCCATCTTTACCCATCGTGTGGATTATGCAGATTTATATTTTCAATTTACGCGTAGTGAAAGTTGGAGTTTAGAAGAAGGCATAGTCAAGACAGGTAGCTTCTCAATTGATCAAGGTGTAGGTGTGCGTGCAGTCTCAGGTGATAAAACTGCATTCTCCTATTCTGATGAAATTTCTGAGCATGCATTGCTACAAGCAGCTGCAGCGACACGCACCATTGCACGTCAAGGTGCAGGCCGTATCAAAGTCGCTTCCACCATACAACCAGGTTCAGCGCGTGCTTTGTATAGCGAGCATGATCCCTTAGCTTCACTGGATGCCACTGCAAAAGTAAAGTTGGTTGAAAAAATAGAACGCATTGCACGTGCTAAAGATCCACGCGTCTCGCAAGTCATGGCAGGTTTGTCGGGCGAATATGATGTGGTGTTAGTGGTGCGTAGTGATGGCGTTATTGCTGCTGATATACGACCTTTAGTCATGCTGTCACTGACCGTGATTGCGGAACAAAATGGTCGGCGTGAAGTCGGCAGTGCCGGTGGTGGAGGTCGTTATGACTACAGCTATTTCACGGATGAACTGTTAGAGAAATATGCCAGTGATGCAGTCGCTTCTGCCTTAGTGAATTTAGAAGCACGCCCAGCACCTGCTGGCCCTATGACTGTGGTGTTAGGGCCTGGTTGGCCTGGGGTGTTGCTACATGAAGCAATCGGTCATGGTTTAGAAGGTGACTTTAATCGTAAAGGCTCGAGTGCATTCTCAGGTCGTATAGGTGAACGTGTTGCAGCCAAAGGTGTAACAGTGGTGGATGACGGCACCATAGCTGACCGTCGTGGTTCATTGAATATTGATGACGAAGGCAATCCTACGCAATGCACAACATTGATTGAAGACGGCATACTCAAAGGTTATATACAAGACACCATGAATGCGCGCTTAATGAATATGCCTGTTACTGGCAATGCGCGTCGTGAGTCCTTTGCACATCTGCCTATGCCACGTATGACTAACACTTATATGTTGGCGGGTGATCGTGATCCGGCTGAGATACTCGCTTCAGTTAAAAATGGACTGTATGCTAGCAATTTTGGTGGCGGACAGGTAGACATCACCAATGGCAAATTTGTTTTTTCAGCCAGTGAAGCGTGGATGATTGAAGACGGCAAGTTAGCTTATCCGGTGAAGGGCGCAACCTTGATTGGTAATGGTCCTGAGGTATTAAATCGAGTCACCATGATTGGTCATGACATGAAGCTTGATTCAGGCGTGGGCGTATGCGGTAAAGAAGGTCAAAGCGTGCCTGTAGGAGTTGGTCAGCCGACCTTGAAGATAGAAGGCATGACAGTAGGCGGAACAGCTTAAATTGTTGGTCAGAGTGAGTCATGAGTTTATTTGTGACTCACTTTATTAATTACTAATTTATTAACTCAGCTTGCCAAATTGTCTGATTTGTAGCACTATCTCACCCTGTAAAAAATTTCGCTGTTAAGTAAAACCTATGTCGCGTTTGGACTTTTATTTTTATCTGCACTTTAGCTATTCCAGCCAACCGGCGGTGGAGCAGCGGTAAGTTCACGTAAACATAAATTTACAAACAAACCGACATTCCTTAAAACCGCCAACTGGCGGTTTTTGCTTTTTGAGATAACTGTATTTGGAGAAGCCATGCCCCGCACCGATGATCTGAGGATACGTGAATTGAAAGAGTTAACTCCACCCTCACATTTCATACGTGAGTATCCCTGTACCGAGCACATCGCTAGCGTCACTGCTGATGCACGTAATGCTTTGCATAATATTTTGCATGGTGAAGATGATAGGTTGATGGTGGTCATAGGACCTTGCTCTATCCATGACACTAAAGCAGCGATGGAATATGCACAGCGTTTGGTAAAAGAGCGTGTACGTTTCAAAGGTGAGTTAGAAATCATCATGCGTGTGTATTTTGAAAAACCGCGCACTACAGTGGGCTGGAAAGGATTGATTAATGATCCTTATTTGGATAACAGTTTTCGTATCAATGATGGTTTGCGTATTGCGCGTGAATTGCTGATGAATATTAATGAACTAGGTTTACCAGCAGGTACAGAGTTTTTAGATGTGATCAGTCCTCAATATGTTGCTGATCTGATTAGCTGGGGTGCAATTGGAGCACGCACTACAGAATCACAAGTACATAGAGAATTAGCTTCGGGTTTATCATGTCCAGTCGGCTTTAAAAATGGTACCGATGGCAATATTAAAATTGCTGTGGATGCCATCAAAGCAGCATCGCAACCCCATCACTTTCTTTCAGTGACTAAGGGTGGTCATTCAGCTATTGTTTCTACTAATGGCAATGAAGATTGTCATGTGATTCTACGCGGTGGTAAGGCACCTAACTATGATGCAGCAAGCGTAGACGCAGCATCTAAAGATCTTACTGCATCAGGCTTAACAGCACTTTTAATGATTGATGCATCGCATGCGAACAGCTCGAAAAAACCTGAGAATCAAGTGCCTGTGTGCGCTGACATTGCGACGCAAATCGCAGCCGGCGATGATCGTATCGTGGGTGTGATGGTGGAATCGCATTTAGTGGCAGGTCGTCAAGATCTGGTTACTGGTAAATCGCTGACCTATGGTCAGTCCATCACAGATGGTTGCATAGACTGGGATAGTAGTTTGCATGTCTTAGAAGGACTAGCAACAGCAGTTAAAACACGTCGTGCAAAGAAAAGCAGTTAATATCTTTTCTTAAATATGACAATGGTTCCGATATGTAACCATATCGGAACCATTTTTTTTCTTGAATCAAATTTGCAGAGATCGTTAATCTCTAAAATTATTAAACTCTAGGGGCAAGTCAGTCACTTCTTTTTTGAGTAAAGCGATGGTGCCTTGCAAGTCATCGCGTTTAGCGCCAGTGACACGTAATGCATCACCTTGTATGCTAGCTTGTACTTTAATCTTGCTATCTTTAATGATGCGCTGAATTTTTTTCGCGGCATCACTTTCTATACCATTTTTAATTTTGATGATTTGCTTAACTTTGTCACCACCCATTTTTTCAACTTTACCAATATCTAAAAAACGCACATCGACATTGCGCTTCGTCATTTTTGTAGTTAACACGTCGCGTACTTGTCCGAGTTGAAATTCACTATCAGCATAAGCAGTGAGTTCTTTTTCTTTTTGCTCAACGCGGGCATCACTACCTTTGAAGTCAAAACGCGTAGTAATTTCTTTATTCGCCTGATCGACAGCGTTTTTAATTTCAACTTGATTGGCTTCGGATACAACATCAAATGAAGGCATGGTTTTACTCCTTACTAGACAACACAAGCCCGCATTCTAGCGGAAAAAAGGCGGCAGACCGATGGCTCGGTATAATTCGAGGGCTATGAACATTCCCGCTAAAACCGCACTGGCAGTGCAGCACGATGTCTCACTCAAAGCGATGACGACCTTTGGTGTGGAATCGGTCGCTACCCATTATCTGCAAATCAAACATCCAGACCAATTAAAAGCGGTGCAGCAGGATGCTGTTTTGAGCACTATGCCGCGTTTGATCTTAGGTGGGGGAAGTAATCTATTGTTGATCCGTGATCTGAATGTGTTGGTGCTGCACATGATGAATCGCGGCAGCGCACTAGTTGGGGAAGAAGATGGCCTAAGACTGGTGCAGGCGCAGGCAGGCGAAAACTGGCATAGCTTTGTGCAATGGACCTTAAAGCAAGGTTGGGGTGGATTAGAAAATTTATCGTTAATTCCCGGCACAGTGGGCGCTGCACCTATACAAAATATTGGTGCCTATGGCATGGAGTTATCGCAGCATTTCCATTCTCTGCATTATTTTGATTTTTCCGATGGCGAAGTGCGTACGCTAACACGTGAGCAATGTGCCTTTGGCTATCGCGATAGCATATTCAAACAGAGCTTGCGTGGACGTGCAGTGATTCTCGATGTGACCTTCGCTTTGCCACACAATTGGCAACCACAACTAGGCTATGCTGAATTAGCAAAAGAGTTAAGCCACATTCCTCATCCGACTGCTGGTGAGATTAGTGCTGCAGTGATTGCCATACGATCACGCAAACTACCTGATCCGGCATTGATAGGAAATGCGGGTAGCTTCTTTAAAAATCCCGTAGTCAGTGCTCAGGTCTATGCAGACTTACATCAACGTCATCCAGAACTGGTGAGTAATGCACAAGCGGATGGCAGTTTTAAACTTGCTGCGGCTTGGTTAATTGATCAATGTGGTTGGAAAGGAAAATCACTGGGTGCAGCAGGAGTACATGACAAACAAGCTTTGGTATTAATTAATCGCGGTGGTGCGACTGGTGCCGAGATACTAGCATTGGCAGAGCGCATACGAAGTGATGTCGCTCTGCGATTCGGTGTCAGTTTAGAGAGTGAGCCAGTGGTGCTGTAAAAAATCAACCAAAGTGACAAACATAGTCGACTAACTCTAACGCTTCAATTTCAAAACTAGAATTACCAGGCACGCTAAAGCTCTGGCCACCTTCATAGTTCTTCCATTCAGTTTCGCCTTTCACACGTGCGCGGCATTTGCCGGCAGTGATTTCCATAATTTCAGGAACACCAGTATTAAATACTAAGGTGGCAGGGAAAATAATCCCTACTGATTTTTTTGTGCCATCAGCGAGGATGACATTATGGGAAATACATTTGCCATCAAAAAAAACATTGGATTTTTTAACGACAGAAACGTGATCGATTTGTGTAGTCATAGTTATAAATAAAAATTAAGTGAAATAAAAAGAAAGCTAAAAATTATTTGCCACGTTTAATGCGCGCATTAGCTGCAATACGCATACGTAATGCATTTAATTTAATAAAGCCGCCTGCATCAGCTTGATTGTAAGCGCCGCCATCTTCATCAAAGGTCGCGATATTCATATCAAACAATGAATCTGTTTTTGAATCACGTGACACCACAATCACATTACCTTTATAAAGTTTAAGTCGTACCCAACCATTCACATTATGCTGAGTGTGATCAATCAAGGTTTGAATCGCTACGCGTTCAGGCGACCACCAGTAGCCGTTATAAATCAATGAAGCATAGCGTGGCATTAAATCATCTTTTAAATGTGCGACTTCTCTATCAAGCGTGATGGATTCAATCGCACGATGACCACGTAACATAATGGTTCCGCCTGGGGTTTCATAGCAACCACGTGATTTCATACCCACATAACGGTTTTCAACTAAATCCAAACGTCCTATGCCGTGCTTACCACCTAAGCGGTTTAATTCTGTTAAGACAGCAGCCGGTGAGAGACGTTTACCATTAATCGCAACGATGTCACCATGTTCATATTCAAGGTCGAGATATTCAGCAGTATCCGGTGCGGCTTCAGGACTCACAGTCCAACGCCACATGGTTTCTTCTGCTTCTGCACTAGGATTTTCTAAATGGCGACCCTCAAAGCTGATATGTAAAAGATTGGCATCCATAGAATAGGGTGCGCCACCTTTTTTATGCTTCATATCGATTTCTATGCCGGCATCTTCTGCATACTTGAGTAATTTTTCACGTGAGAGTAAATCCCATTCACGCCATGGTGCAATGATTTTTACATTCGGCATTAAGGCATACGCACCGAGTTCAAATCGCACTTGATCATTACCCTTGCCGGTTGCGCCATGAGAAATAGCATCGGCATTGGTTTTCTTCACAATCTCAATCAGACGCTTAGCAATCAACGGACGCGCAATCGATGTGCCTAATAAATATTCACCTTCATAGACTGTGTTAGCTCTAAACATAGGGAACACAAAATCTTTAACAAACTCTTCACGTAAATCATCAATAAAAATATTTTCTGGTTTGATGCCAAATTTAATTGCTTTAGTGCGAGCTGGTTCAAGTTCTTCGCCTTGTCCGAGATCGGCTGTGAAGGTCACGATTTCACAGTGATAGTGATCTTGTAACCATTTCAAAATAACAGAAGTGTCTAATCCACCAGAGTAAGCCAGTACTACTTTATTGATGTCGCTCATGTTTACAATTCCTTGAACCTAAAATATTAAAATTTTTGATTTGTTACACTTTGCCGAGAACGAGATATTCAAGCAAAGCTTTTTGTACATGGAGACGATTTTCTGCTTCATCCCAAACAACTGATTGAGGGCCGTCTATCACTTCAGCAGCAACTTCTTCACCTCTATGTGCGGGAAGACAATGCATGAAAAGCGCATCGGGATTAGCACGCTGCATTTTTTCGCTATCAACTATCCAACCATCAAAGGCTTTTAAACGTGCTACGTTTTCTTGTTCATATCCCATGCTAGTCCATACATCGGTTGTCACGAGATCAGCGCCTGCGCAAGCATCAGCCGGATTTTTAAAAACGGTGTAACGTAAATTATTTTTAGAGACTAAGGCAGGATTGATATCGTAGCCAACAGGCGTAGAAACATTTAAGTGAAAGCCAAATACTTCAGCAGCTTGCAACCATGAATACAACATATTGTTCGCGTCCCCTACCCAAGCAACGCATTTACCTGCAATTGAGCCACGATGTTCAATGTAAGTGAATACATCAGCAAATACCTGACAGGGATGATATTCATTGGTGAGACCATTCACCACAGGCACGCGTGAATTCGCGGCAAAGCGTTCTATGATTTCCTGACCAAAGGTGCGGATCATGATGATGTCACACATACGCGACATCACTTGTGCGGCATCTTCTACGGGCTCACCACGTCCAAGCTGACTATCGCGAGTATTAAGATAAATCGCTGCACCACCTAACTGATGCATACCGGCTTCAAACGATAAACGCGTGCGGGTAGAATTTTTTTCGAACACCATCACTAGCGTACGGTCTAGCAGAGGGTGATAGGGTTCGTAGCTTTTGAATTTTTGCTTGATGATTTTTGTGCGCTCGATGAGATAGGCATATTCATCGAGGCTGAAATCAGCAAATTGTAGATAATGTTTTATTGCCATAAATGAAAAACGGCGGCGAGTCAGGCGCCTGCCGCCGAAGTATGTAAGTCCATGATTATAAGAGATTTACATCCGCAAACAAAATCTCTCTGCTAGTCTGAAAACACAGCAAGATTTCAGAGTTTAGTAGAGCTTTTGTGAGGCTTCATGCAGCAACTGACGGTATAGACCATGTCTGGCAGTGCTGATGCTACCGTCTTTGACAGCTTGCAGTATGGGGCAATCTGGTTCGTTAAGATGATGACAATTATAAAAGCGACATTGTCCTAAGTGCGCGGCAAATTCTGGGAATGCACGCTCTAGCATGCCTTCTGAGAGTTGATATAAACCGAATTCTTGAAATCCCGGAGAATCAATCACGCTTGTTTCTGCATCGATCGTATAAAGACGGGTAAAGGTAGTGGTGTGTTTGCCCGTATCTAAAGCAGAAGAGATTTCTCTGACAGCGATTTGTGCATCCGGTACTAGTAAATTAATCAATGAAGATTTACCCATGCCGGATTGACCAATCAAAATCGTCGATTGTCTTGCTAACAGGTGTCGTAAAATTTCTAGAGTGGTAGTGGGATTATCTTGAGCGCTTACTTCATGTACCGGATAACCCAACTGGGTGTAAGCCGTTAAGCGCTGTCGTGTGGCAGGCAAAGCAGCGCTGATATCAATTTTATTTAAGATTAAATGTGCTTTCACACCGGCTGATTCAGCAGCGACTAAAGCACGTGAGACTAAGTCATCGGTAAAGCCGGGTTCGGTTGCCACCACAATAAATAATTGCGTGACATTGGCGGCAAGCAGCTTAGATTTATATTGATCAGAACGATATAAAAAAGTTTTGCGCGGCAAAATAGCATTAATCACTGCTTGATCAGGTGAGGTGAGGGTGATGTCCACATGATCACCAACAGCCACATCACTTTTTTTGCCACGTGTTACGCACTGAATAAAGTTACCCTCATAGTGCGCCACATAATGCCGTCCATGCGCAGCGATAATTAAGCCAACTGCCTCAGCCATTGTTGGCTAAAAATTTTTCTTCAAATACGGCGTCTATTTTTGCTGCGCAAATGAAGTCATTATGTGAGAGGCCACCTGCTCCATTATTTACAGAGTGCGTGTTAAATCTGACTGTACAGCGGTTATAGGTAATCAAGAGTTCAGGATGATGATCTTCTTGATGAATGATAGTAGCTATCGCATTAACAAACTCTAGAGTTTGATAATAATTTTTGAAAGCGAACTGTCGAAGGATTGTTTCATGCTCGACCGTCCAAGCAGTGAGCACCGCTAAAGCAGCAGCAATCTCAGATTGCGTTGCACCTACAGTCAGATGCTTACAAGATTGCTGCTGTAATGCGGTGTGAGTCAGCATGTTATTGCGTCAGTAAGCGTTGCACCCTTAGGCTAGCAGGTGGGTGAGAATCATAAAAAGCTGAATGCAAAGGATCAGGCGTCAAGGTTGATGCATTATCTTCATACAGCTTAACTAGGGCTGAGATCAGATCTTGAGCATTGCTATGTTGAGCAGCAAACGCATCCGCTTCAAACTCTTGTTTGCGTGAACGAATAGATGTGAGAGGTGACAGTAAGAAGGTAAATACAGGCAAGCTCAACATGAATAAAATTAATACCATTGCATCATTGCTAGCATTCAGCATAGGGGTAACACCTAAGCCTTGATAAAACCAAAGTTGATTTTTCAAGTAACCCAACAATGCAAGAAAACCTAGTGAAAGCGTAAACACAATAGCGATACGTTGAATCACATGGCGTAATTTGAAATGACCTAATTCATGTGCTAACACAGCTTCGATTTCACTAGGAGCTAAGCGCGCGAGCAAGGTGTCAAAAAACACGATGCGCTTAGCGGCACCAAAACCAGAAAAATACGCATTGCCATGTGCGCTACGACGCGATCCATCCATAACGAATAAACCTTTGCTAGCAAAACCTACACGTTGCATTAATCCTTCTATGCGAGTTTGTAGTGAAGCATCTTCTAGTGGAGTGAATTTATTAAACAAAGGCGCAATCACGCTTTGATAAAAAGCCAACATGAAAATTTGAAAAACGCACCAAATACCCCAAGCATAGAGCCACCAGAGATCGCCAGCTTTTTCCATCACAGATAGGATGACCCAAATTAAGGGCAGGCCAATCAATGCACTAACCAAAGTATTTTTAATCAGATCAGTAAAAAATAAACTTGGTTTCATTTTATTAAAACCAAATTTTTCTTCTAAAGTGAATTGTTTGTAGTAATCGAAGGGCATGTCAATCACACTTGAGATCAGCATGACAGCAACAATTAAACCGAGTTGATACACCATGCCATCACCAGCCAGATAGGAAATCTGCTCTGATAACCATTGCAAACCACCGAGTAATGTAAAGCCCACTAGAACTGCGGTATTGACCACCAACAGAATCATGTTGAACTGGGTCTTAGCAATAGTGTAATCGGCTGCTTTTTGATGGGCAGCTAGGGGGATTTTTTGTGCAAATTGGGCTGGAACGTGATCACGGTGCTGTGCCACATGGCGTAGTTGGCGCGCACTCAACCAAAGTTTGACGCCTAGCGTAGCTAATAGCATGGCTGCAAAAAGGAATGAAAAGCTTACGGTATTCATACTG
Organism: Bordetella parapertussis; assembly: GCA_945883145.1. Taxonomy (GTDB): domain Bacteria; phylum Pseudomonadota; class Gammaproteobacteria; order Burkholderiales; family Burkholderiaceae_D; genus Pernthalerella. The sequence goes on from CAMCXB010000028.1 coordinate 11,460, forward strand.
TCCCTATGAGAAAATATCGTTTTATCAGCCGCATTGATGGCGGATCAACATAGAAAGCAATTATGTCACAAGCTATACAAACGCATCTTCCCACGCCTGATGCTAACCGCCCAAATGAATTTAATCTGGTCTGGATTGATATGGAAATGACCGGCCTAGATCCGGATAAGGACAGAATTATCGAAGTAGCAGCAGTAGTTACAGATCCTGACCTGAATATTTTGGCAGAAGGACCAGTATTTGCCATTCATCAGAGCGATGCGCTGTTGGATGGCATGGATGCCTGGAATAAAGGCACGCACGGACGGTCTGGATTGATAGACCGAGTTAAAGCCTCTACTGTCACTGAGGCGCAAGCAAGTGCAGAGCTGATTACTTTTTTGAAAAAATATGTCCCAGCTGGTAAATCACCTATGTGTGGCAATTCTATTTGTCAGGACCGACGGTTTATGGTGCGCGGTATGCCAGAACTAGAAGCGTTTTTTCATTATCGAAATTTAGATGTGTCCACGCTTAAAGAATTATGCAAGCGTTGGAAGCCGGAATTAGCAGCGGGCTTTAAAAAACATCAAATGCATACAGCACTAGCCGATATTATTGAATCAATAGAAGAGTTACGTTACTACCGCGAACATTTCATCAAGCTTTAAATTTTTTTGATTGAATTAGTGTCGTGTAGTTTTACGACCCCAAAAACGATAAATTTGGATGATGGATGCTTCTATTTCTATGGCTAATTTATGGCATTTAATAGGATCATCCACTAGCTTGACTTCCTCTTCTTCTATTTCTTCAGCGCCGAGTAAATAAATCGGTTTTAATAAGGTCGCTTGTGGTGAATCCCATAAATGCTGCCATGCGCTAGTGCGTAAATTCACACCTTCCATAAAACCCCAAGCCCAAGATTCTGCATCGAGTATACGTTTGCCTTTCCATTCATATTCACAAAACAAAGGCTCAAAATCATTCGGCGCTATTTCTAATGTGACCGTAATATCTTCAAGCATACGTTCCATGAGATTTTGAATATGCAGGGCTTCTGATTCAGATTTAAAGGAAGGTGTTTGATCTGGATCTGATCCCCATACCTTAGGCAGCCATTCAGCAGTTGCAATTGCTTCTGGCCCCACCGCAATCGCAGTCAACAGACCATGTAATGAATCCATGGTCATGGCATCATCGCCACAGCGATCGGATAATAAAAAATGATCGAGCTCTTCGAACTCTTGCTCGGTAAGTAGTGGCTCTGTGGACATGGATATCCCTTTTTTCATGCTAAAACATCAGTGTAACCGCTTAGACACAATTTTTGGCAGCGCATACAATGCAGGCATGACTATACCTGCCCAGCCAATCAATGAAGTAAACAGTGACGCGCCGGACCAACTAAGCTTTGCTGCGCTCTCGCCTGAGATGGTGTTGGATGCTTTAGCTAGCGTAGGCGTAGAAGAGGATGGCCGTCTACTAGTGTTAAATAGCTATGAAAATCGGGTCTATCAAGTCGGTAGAGATGAGGCAGAGCCGGTAGTGGTGAAATTTTATCGTCCCCATCGCTGGAGTGATGCCGCCATATTGGAAGAACATACGTTTGTTGATGAACTCATGCAACAAGAAATTCCTGTGGTTGCACCCTTAGTATTTAATGGAGAAACACTCTGTCATTATCAGGGCTTTCGATTTGCAGTCTTTCCACGTCAGGGTGGACGTGCACCAGATTTAGAAAGTTCTGACACCTTAGAGTGGATGGGCAGGTTAATGGGGCGCATTCATGCTGTCGGTGCATTGAAAAGTTATAGCGCACGACCTACATTAGATACGCAGTCATTTGGCATCAAACCACGCACATGGTTGTTAGAACATAATTTTATTCCTGCAGAATTAGATCAAACTTGGGGAAGCGTTAGTGCACAAGCATTGGAAGCAGTACAAGCTTGTTATGCAAGAGCAGGAGAGAGTGCGACATTACGATTGCATGGTGATTGTCATAGTGGGAATGTATTGTGGACAGATGCAGGTCCGCATTTTGTGGATTTTGACGATAGTCGTACTGGACCTGCAATACAAGATTTATGGATGTTGTTATCGGGTGAGCGAGGCGATAGGACAAGACAGTTATCGGATTTGCTCGCAGGGTATGAAGATTTTTTTGAATTCGATCCACGTCAACTCCATCTCATCGAAGCCTTAAGAACATTACGTTTATTGCATTATTCCTATTGGATAGCAATGCGTTGGAATGATCCTGCTTTTCAACTTGCTTTCCCTTGGTTTAATACCATGCATTACTGGCAAGATCGTATCTTAGAGTTACGTGAACAGATCGCAGCCATGGATGAAGCACCTCTCAGATTGTTTTGATACAAGTCAAATTTTTTTTAAGCTCTTTTGCTAAAGTCAGCATCGTCGATTTATAACATTCATTCAGAGGCTGCTATGTTTAAAAAAATATTAGTTGCGACCGATGGCTCACCCTTATCTATTGCTGCTGCGAGTGCAGCGATAGAATTTGCTGCGGCAAGTGGAGCTTCACTAGTGGGATTGTCATTGGCGCAGTTCTATCCTTATTTACTCATGCCAGAAGCAGGCGCGATGGTTGATTTGAGTGAGTATGAAGAAGCGCAAGATAAAATGGCACAGCAAGCAGTAAAAAATTTAGAAGAGCAGGCTAAAACCGCAGGTGTAAATTGTGTTGTATACACAAAGCGCGCAGTTCATCCCTATGAAGAAATTATTTCAACGGCACATGAAAGTGCATGCGATTTAATTTGGATGGCATCACATGGCCGCCGCGGGCTGGATAAACTATTATTGGGTAGTGAAACACAACGTGTGCTTGCACATAGTGCGATCCCAGTGATGGTTTATCGTCAGCCCTCAGTTTAAAAAAACATCAATCAATTGCTTGTTGATCTAATGGATTGTCAACACGGGCACTGTCATGGAAGTAAAGAGTGTCTTAGTCACGCCGCCCATTAAGGTCTCGCGAAAACGCGAGTGTCCATATCCACCCATCACAATTAAATCATTTCCTTGATCTGTTGCTAATGAAAGCAGTGCCTGACCAATATCGGTTTTTACAGTATGGTTGACCACCTGTACCTTGACACCGTGACGACTGAGATAGAGTGCAATATCTGCACCCGGCTCTGCGCCATGTACCAGTTTTTCATCGTTCGCATTGAAAACAACTAGATCGACTTTTTGCGCATGCGTCAGCAGTGGTAGTGCAGCTGTGATCGCGCGGGTGGCAGCAGGGCTACCATCCCATGCAATTAAAGGACGAGAAAATAATTTTTTAAAAGTAGTTGTATAAGGAATGATAAGCACAGGTCTGATGCAATTCAATACAACCTGCTCAGGGAAATTTGGGTAGATACCAGGGACAGTTGAATGTGGATCTGTTTGTCCAATCACAAGTAAATCGCAATAACGCGCTTGTAATACCATCCCACCAACTGCATCATCATCCACTAAGCGTGATTCAATAGAATTAGCACCTTCTTGATTAGCTAATTTTTCAAAAGAGTGCAATGCTTCCGTTGCATATTTTCTTAAAAAATCTACATGATGTGTCAGCGTTGGATCATTTGCACTGACTAAGCCATCAGCAAAAACATAACGCGATAAGCCCGTCATGGCAGCACCAATTAAATGTGCTGAAGAGAGCGCAGCTAATGCAGCCGCAAATTTTATGCGCTGCGCTGTGTGAGATGATTGATCAAGATGAACCAGAATCGTTTTATAAGTCATAAGTTTTTCTGTAGATGGAGATTGGTAGTTAAAGCTAAGCGTAAACGCTAGTAGCGAGTTAGTCCAGATAGATCATAAGGAAAGTATTGAAATCTTTTTATACATTTTGATTCATATCAATTTCAAGCTGTTGATTCAGATTCTGATGTTTACTATGTCAAATGAATAGAATGATGATGACCATAATGTCATTACTATTTTTAACATTACAAAATTTCTTTAACCAAGCAGTGCGCTATCGCACACAAAGTGGATAGCAAAATGAAAAAAATAATCGACGATCAAGCGCAGCAAAATCTACTAGCCCCTATTTATCCTAAAGACTTAGAAGAGCAAGTCATGTGGCATGAGCAATCCATTCTGCTGCGACCCATTAAGCCGGAAGATAGTGATGAGCATCAGCGATTTTTTGAGGCGTTGAGTAAGGATGATATTCATATGCGACTTTTTTATTCCATGCGTGAATTGCAAGCATCTCAATTAGCGAAGCTGACGCAGATTGATTACGATCATGAAATGGCTTTTATCGCTGTCAGAAAACGTACAGATGGAAGTGATGAAACTTTAGGCGTGGTGAGAGGAATCACCGATGCAGAAAATAAAAGTGCAGAGTTCGCCATCATTATTCGTTCTGATTTGAAAGCTCAGGGATTAGGACTTTTGTTGATGAATAAATTAATCGCTTATTTCCGACAACGAGGCGTTAAATCTCTGGTTGGTGAAATGTTATCGGATAACACTGCCATGCATGAGCTTGTCCATCATCTAGGATTTACATTGCATGCTGAGCCTTTGGATGGAACCATAACCTTACGCTTGAGTTTATAAACTGCCATCTTGTTATTATTTTTCTATTTTTTATATTCAGTGCAGTAGGACTGTGCGTTTTGACTTAGGTCAAAGTAATTACTTTGTTGCATTAGTAGACTCCTTTCCGAACTGAAGTGGCATTCCATTTGAATGCATGCGCAGTCGGGAGTGACGACGATGACAACGACAAAAAATAACCAAGCGATACAACTAGGGGTGGAGTTTGATCCGCAGTTAATTAGTAAGTTAAGCCAATCTGGCCCACGCTATACCTCTTATCCTACTGCCGATCGTTTTACCGAATCATTTCATTATCGAGATTATTTGCAAACAGTAGATGGATTGCGTGCAAGAGGACTGCGCCATCCACTTTCAATTTATGTCCATATTCCTTTCTGTAATACTGTTTGCTACTACTGTGCTTGTAACAAAATCGTTACTAAGAATCGTGAAAAAGCCCAGACTTATCTAGGCTATTTAAAACGTGAAATCGATATTCAAGGTCGTTTACTAGCTGATCTTAATCGGGTTGAGCAATTGCATTTTGGCGGTGGCACGCCGACTTATCTGAGCGACGAACAAATGGATGACTTAATGCACCATCTACGAAGATGGTTCAAATTCGCACCTGATGAAATAGGTGAATACTCGATTGAAGTCGATCCAAGAACTGTCACACCAGAGCGTGTGCATCGTTTACGTCAACAAGGTTTTAATCGCATTAGCTTAGGCGTACAAGATTTTGATGAGCAAGTACAAAAAGCAGTCAATCGCATTCAACCTGAAGAAAAAACACTAGCTGTCATAGCAGCCGCTCGCGCTGCACAATTTCGCTCTGTGAGTGTGGATTTGATTTATGGCTTACCTAAGCAAAGCTTAGCAAGCATGACGCAGACACTAGAAAAAGTGATTGCAGCCAATCCTGACCGTATAGCGATTTATCATTATGCGCATCTGCCGCATTTATTTAAGCCACAACGACGCATAGCAGAAGAGGAGATGCCATCGCCTGAGCTTAAACTTGATATGCTGGCTTTATGCATACAAAAATTACATAGTGCAGGTTATCACTATATAGGCATGGATCATTTTGCGAAACCAGATGATGATCTTGCTATTGCGCAGACACAGGGTCGCTTACATAGAAACTTTCAAGGCTATTCAACGCAATCTGAACTTGATCTCATCGCGCTCGGTGTCTCTGCAATTAGCTCAGTTGCACGTACTTATAGTCAGAATGTAAAAACTTTAGATGCGTATTATCACAAGCTAGATTTAGGTGAGCTGCCGATTGCACGTGGCATTAAGTTAAGTATGGATGATGTGATGCGTCGTTTCATCATACAAATGCTGATGTGTAATTTTGAATTATCGATACGTGCACTAGAACTTGCTTATCCGATTAGCTTTGATACTTATTTCGCACCCGAACTCAAGTCTTTACATGAGTTAAGTGAGTTAGGTTTAGTCAATTTAGATGCAGATTGGATTACGGTGACCTTAAAAGGTCGTCTTCTCATACGTAATGTGTGTATGGTTTTCGATCGCCACCTAAGGGAGGCGCGCCAGTTACAATCAGAGCCTCTGCGATATTCGCGCACTCTTTGATCTCTTAATCTTTTGAATAGTCTTGCTCTTTTCCCCCTCTTTTTAGTTGGGTTATTCGGTGGTGTGCATTGCGTAGGCATGTGCGGCGGCATCGTGGGCGCTTTCGGCGTGGCTGCACCAACTCGCGCTACTTTCCCGATTCCTGTGGTTTCGCAATCGCGTGCAGTAACGCGTCATTCCTCTTCTTTCTTGCGTGTTTTTCTTTTTAATGCAGGACGCATAACGAGTTATATGCTGGCCGGTGCGCTTATGGCAGGGATAGTTGGTAGCGTTAGCCTTTTTATTAATCTCACCGTGTTACAAAAAGCAGGCTATGTCGCAGCAAATCTGATGTTGATTGCATTAGGTCTCTCATTAATGCAGGTGTGGAGTGGTATTGCGCAGTTAGAAAAACTCGGTCAGTTGCTGTGGCAGCGATTACAGCCTTTATTAAAAGTGTTCATACCTATAGAAAAACCTTGGCAAGCCTTTGCACTCGGTGCGATTTGGGGCTGGGTACCTTGCGCCATGGTGTATAGCGTGTTGATGACAGCCTTGATGACAGGATCAGCATTACAAGGTGCACTCGTTATGCTGGCATTTGGATTAGGTACCTTGCCCTTATTAATCACTATGGGTTGGTTAAGTCAGTCCTTACCGGCTTTCTTTACAAAAGCACAGGTCAGGTTGTTGGCAGGTTTACTCGTCTTGTTATTTGGTTTGCTGGGTGTCTATAGATTATTGACGGGCTTATCGCATGGTTGGCTAGATGCTTTATGTCTGACACCGGCGGGGATGTAGTCATGAACAACCATCAAGATTGTTTTCATTGTGGTTTACCTGTGCCTGCTGGTAGTCATTGGCAGGTGAAGATTGACGATGTGCAGCAAGCCATGTGTTGTCCTGGTTGTGAGGCAGTGGCACAAACTATCGTCGATAACAATCTCACGAGTTATTACCGTGATCGTTTGAGTTTTTCTGATAAGCCCGCTGAATTGATTCCTGACGCATTGCGTTTATATGATACGCAAGAACAAATTGCCCAATTTGAAACGGACACAGAAGGCAAGCTACAAGGTACTTTTTCTATTGAGGGTATACGTTGTGGCGCTTGTGTATGGTTGATTGAAAAACATGTGGCACAACTATCTGGTGTGCAGACGATTAATTTAAATCTCTCTACTGAAAAACTCCATGTAATGTGGGATGGTGAGCAATGTAAACCAAGTGACATTGTGAAATCAGTGCGTGAATTAGGCTATGCCGCTTATCCGTTTGATCCGCTGCGACATGGCGAAATCATACGCAAGAATGCAAAAACTTTATTTCGCCAACTCTTCATAGCTGGACTTTCTATGATGCAGGTGATGATGTATGCCGTACCGGTTTATCTGGCTGATGCCGACACCATGGATAAAGACATGGAAGGCTTGATGCGCTGGGCGAGCTTGCTGTTAACACTACCTGCTGTGCTGTATTCAGCGCAGCCTTTTTTCAAAAGTGCTTGGGCCAATATAAAACAACGTGCACTTGGTATGGATGTGCCGGTTGCATTAGGTATTACTGCAGCATTTATAGGCAGTGTATTTTCTACAGTGACAGGTCAGGGTGATGTGTATTTTGATTCAGTCACCATGTTTATATTCTTATTGTTGTGTAGTCGTTATCTGGAATTGATTGCGCGTCGTCGTGCTGCATCGACATTAGAAACCATGCAGCATACCTTGCCTTCTTCAGCTTGGTTGTTACAAGATTATCCAGAAAGTAGAGAACCTCACTGTGTACCTGCAACGCAATTAAGAGTAGGACAGGTAATTTTAATTAAACCGGGTGAGGCGATCCCTGCGGATGGTGTCATAGTAGAAGGTCATACAAGTGTGGATTTATCTTTGCTCACAGGAGAAAGTCAGCCACAGAAAAAAATCATGGGTGAGCGTTTGCCTGGTGGGGCTGTGAATGTAAGTCAGGCTATTTTATTGCGAGTAGAAAAACTAGCGAAAGACAGCACCTTACATGCATTAATTCGTTTGATAGAGCAAGCGGGTGTCGGCAAACCTAAAATTGCGCAATGGGCTGATCGCGTTGCAGCTTGGTTTGTCACTGCTTTGTTAGTGTTTGCTTGTGCAGTATTAATTTTTTGGGGATGGGTAGATCCTATTCGTGCATGGCCGATTGCGATTGCTGTCTTAGTTGTGTCATGCCCTTGTGCTTTGTCATTAGCCACACCTTCTGCATTAGCAGCAGCGACCGATGCGCTACTGAGGCAAGGCGTTTTAATTATGCAGCCGCATGTCATAGAAACTTTACATAGAGCGACTCATATCGTATTTGATAAAACTGGCACACTCACCGAAGGCAAGCCTAAGCTAGAAGCTATTAGCTTAATGGGTGATAAAAATCGTGACGAAGTATTGCAACTCGCTGCAGCAATCGAAGAAGGTAGTGCGCATCCAGTTGCTGCTATGTTGATACAAGCTGCTAAACAAAATGAACAAGTTCAACTACAGGTTAATGTTGAACATATTGAGTCGTATTCAGGACAAGGTTTGCAATGCACAGTACAAGGTGTAGTGCATAGGATAGGTAATGCAAAATTTGTAGCAGAGATTGCGGGAGCCATTCCTGCTACATACAATGAAATAGATCACGGCTGTGTTTATCTGGGCAACGCATCGGGATGGTTAGCGCGCTACACCTTCAATGACACTTTGCGTTCGGATGCACAAGCGGTGATTGATTATTTTTTAGTGCGTAATAAAACAGTGATTCTTCTATCTGGTGATGCAGAGCATGTGGTGCAAAAAACTGCACGCCAATGCGGCATTGCGATTGCACGTGGCGGTGTTTTGCCCGCTGAAAAACTCGCTTATATAAAAAATCTACAAGCACAAGGTGCAGTAGTGACAATGGTGGGTGATGGCATTAATGATGCTGCAGTCTTACATGCTGCAGATGTATCGTTTGCGATGGGATCAGGTGCTGCATTGGCACAATCGCATGCCGATGCGGTATTAATGAGAGGTAGATTATCTGCGCTGCGTGATGCAGCAGAAACTGCGGCACAGACTATGCGCGTAATACGCCAAAATTTAAGTTGGGCTACGCTCTACAATCTGGTCGCCATACCTGCAGCTGCGTGGGGCTTATTAAGTCCTTGGATGGCCGGTGTGGGTATGTCGATCAGTTCTGCACTCGTGGTAGGTAATGCTTTACGCCTTGCGCATCTCACTCAGAAAGTTAAGTCATAGTTATGGAAGCACTTTATTTTCTTATTCCGCTTAGTGTTCTGATCGTGTTTTTTGCGATCTGGGTCTTTTTTAAAGCCTCAGATGGTGGGCAGTTTGATGATTTAGTCGGACCTGCTTCACGCATACTGCAAGATGACGATAACGTCCAAGATAAAAGTAATCAGACAGAGAAGCAAAAAAAAGACTGATCAGTCACATTTATGACTGAAGAGCTATCTGGTTAAATTTGACTCATATCAAGGAATTTTGCCTTAATGAAACGTACTCTCCGACCCATGATTGGTGTAAAAAAGGGGAGTTTTCGTGGATACAGCTCAAAGCTACAACTACAAGGTCGTTAAGCAATTCGCAGTAGCGACAGTAGTCTGGGGTGTAGTCGGCATGCTAGTCGGCCTAATAATCGCAGCGCAATTGGCTTGGCCAGCGCTTAATTTCGACATACCTTGGTTGACCTATGGTCGCTTACGTCCATTGCACACCAATGCAGTAATTTTTGCCTTTGGTGGTTGCGCTCTGTTTGCGACGTCGTATTACGTGGTACAGCGCACATGTCAAGTTAGATTGTTTTCGGATGCACTTGCATCGCTGACATTCTGGGGTTGGCAATTAGTGATTGTGGCTGCTGCGATTAGTCTTCCACTTGGATATACCCAAGGTAAAGAATATGCAGAATTAGAATGGCCTATCGATTTATTAATCGCTATCGTGTGGGTCTCTTATGCCGTAGTGTTCTTTGGCACACTGCTTAAGCGTAAAACTTCTCACATCTATGTAGCGAATTGGTTCTTCGGTGCGTTTATCTTAACGGTAGCGATTCTACATATCGTTAACTCTGCAGCGATGCCTGCAACAATGACGAAATCTTATTCTGCCTACACCGGTGTGCAGGATGCAATGATTCAATGGTGGTATGGTCATAACGCAGTAGGTTTCTTCTTAACTGCAGGCTTTTTAGGCATGATGTATTACTTCATTCCTAAGCAAGCCGAAGCACCTGTGTACTCCTATCGTTTATCGATTGTGCATTTCTGGGCTTTGATTTTTACTTACATGTGGGCAGGTCCCCATCACTTGCATTACACCGCGTTACCAGATTGGGCACAATCAATCGGTATGGTGTTCTCGTTGATTTTGTTAGCACCTAGTTGGGGTGGCATGATCAACGGCATCATGACGTTGTCAGGTGCATGGCATAAATTGCGTAGTGATCCAATTTTAAAATTCCTAATCGTCTCTTTATCTTTCTACGGCATGTCGACCTTTGAAGGTCCGATGATGTCGATTAAAACCGTCAATGCGCTCTCGCATTACACCGATTGGACGGTAGGTCACGTACATTCCGGTGCCTTAGGTTGGGTAGGCTTTATTTCTATGGGTTCTATCTACTATCTGTTGCCACGGTTATCAGGCAAAACTTCGATGTGGAGCTCGCGTTTAATTGAATGGCATTTCTGGGTTGCCACCATTGGTATCGTTTTATATATCGCATCCATGTGGATTGCCGGTGTCATGCAAGGTTTAATGTGGCGCGCAGTCAATACCGATGGCACGCTGACTTATAGTTTTGTAGAAGGTGTTAAAGCAACCTATCCGTATTACGTGATTCGCGTAACAGGTGGTGCACTGTATTTCATCGGAATGTTGATGATGGCTTTTAATACATTCAAAACGGTGAGTGGTGGTACGGCAGTGCAAGCGCGTATTCCAACTTCAGCAGGCGCTCACGCTTAATCACAGAATTCAATAAGGAGTCATCAATGCGTTTCACTCATGAATCAATCGAGAAAAAACCGTTGCTACTGATTGTGCTTGTTTTATTAGTAGTCAGCATAGGCGGCTTGGTAGAAATTTTGCCTTTGTTTTTTCAGAAGTCCACCACAGAACCAGTAGCAGGTTTAACGGCTTATAGCCCACTGCGTTTAACTGGTCGCGATATTTATGTGCGCGAAGGATGCTACAACTGTCATTCACAAATGATACGTCCGTTCCGAGCTGAGACTGAACGTTATGGTCATTACTCAGTAGCAGGTGAGTTTGTGTATGACCGTCCATTTCAGTGGGGTTCTAAACGTACCGGTCCTGATTTGGCACGTGTAGGTGGTCGTTACAGTGATGACTGGCATCGTGCACATTTAAATAATCCACGTGATCTCGTACCTGAATCAAATATGCCTGGTTATCCATGGTTGGCTACAACAGCTTTAGATCCACAAGCTATCGTACCTAAACTGCAAGCATTAAAACGACTGGGTGATCCTTATACCGATGAAGATATTCAAGCAGCACCGGCACAGTTACAAGGTAAAACCGAACAAGATGCACTCGTCGCTTATTTACAAGGCATGGGCGTGCAAATCAAGGCGAGGAGATAAAAGATGAATATCACCGATGTAGTCTCAGATGCACGCAGCATCATTACCGTAATTAGTATGCTGACCTTCATAGGCATTGTTTTATGGGCTTACAGTGCGCGTAGAAAAAATGATTTTGATGAAGCAGCGATGCTGCCTTTTAATGAAGAAGATGATTTAAATAAAACTAAGCAGGAGCCACGTCATGGCTGATTTCACAAGTGGATTTTGGAGTATTTATATTTCGGTTCTAACGCTGGTTGGGATAATAGCCTGTGCATTTTTACTATGGTCGCAATCGACTGTAAAAATTAATCGTGATGCAGATGGTAAGACGATGACCACCGGTCATGAATGGGATGAAGGTTTAGAAGAAATGAATAATCCCATGCCACGTTGGTGGATGTGGTTGTTCTATATCACCATTGTGTTTGGCTTAATTTATCTCGCTTTATATCCTGGTCTTGGTTCCTATGCCGGTAAATTAGGTTGGGCATCAAAAGGGCAGTATGAAGAAGAAATTAAAATGGCGGATGCTGAGTACGGTCCTTTATTTGAAAAATTTCAAAAAACTGATTTAAAGTTATTAGCAGCCGATCCACAAGCCCATGCTATGGGTGAACGTTTATTTTTGACGTACTGCTCACAGTGTCATGGATCCGATGCACGTGGTAACAAAGGCTATCCTAACTTGACGGATAGTGATTGGTTATATGGTGGCGAGCCAGAAACAATTAAAACAACTTTGTTAAAAGGTAGGAATGGCATCATGCCACCTATGGGTGCAGCTTTGGGTGGAGAAAAAGAAATTGATCAAGTTGCGCACTATGTCGCTTCATTATCCAACTCTAGTGCTGACCCAATCAAAGTCGCCTTTGGTAAAGAAAAATTTGCTGCTTGTGCTACTTGTCATGGCGCAGATGGTAAAGGTAATCCCGCATTAGGTGCGCCTAATCTAACTGACAAAACTTGGTTATATGGCGGTAGCATAGCGACAATCTCTGAAACCATACGCGGTGGACGAAATAATGTGATGCCAGCATTTGGTGAATTTCTGGGCGATGCAAAAGTACATTTGTTAGCTGCTTATGTATGGAGTATGTCCAACAAACCAGCTGCAACTACAGAACAAAAATAGGTCATTAGATGGGCGATACAACTTCTGATGTTTCAGTCGTAAAAATGTATGCAGCGCGGGAGATTATCTACCCGCGCGAAATCAGTGGTCGCTATGCCAGTATGCGTTGGTTTTTTGTGTGGCTAACGCAATTGATTTTTTATGGCTTACCTTGGTTAAATTGGAATGGTCGTCAAGCTGTTTTATTTGATTTAGCAGCACGTAAGTTTTATATCTTCGGTATTGTCTTGTGGCCGCAAGATTTCGTCTATCTCGCAGCACTACTCATTATTTGTGCTTATTCCTTATTTTTATTTACAGCGATATTCGGGCGCGTGTGGTGTGGCTTTGCTTGTCCGCAGACTGTGTATACCGAAATCTTTATGTGGATAGAACGTAAGATAGAAGGTTCGCGCAGTGCGCGTATCCGTCTTGATCGTCAAACCACCTCCATCAATAAGTTATCGCGCAAAACAGCCAAGCACATAGTGTGGGGTGCAGTAGCTCTTTGGACTGGTTTTACTTTTGTCGGTTATTTCACTCCTATTCATTTGTTATCGACAGAAGTGATGGGTCTCACACTCGGTCCTTGGGAATGGTTTTGGGTATTGTTTTATTCCTTTGCAACCTACGGTAATGCGGGTTGGATGCGTGAGCAAGTGTGTAAATACATGTGCCCTTATGCGCGTTTTCAAAGCGCGATGTTTGATAAAGATAGTTTGATCGTCACGTATGACAGCCAACGTGGCGAGCCACGTGGTGCGCATGTCAAAACAGAAGCCACAGCAGAAACCACAGCAGATAAAAAACTCGGCGATTGTATAGATTGCTCACTGTGTGTACAGGTCTGTCCAACAGGCATAGATATACGCAAGGGTTTGCAATATGAATGCATAGGTTGTGCGGCTTGTATTGATGCTTGTAATACTGTGATGGATAAAGTTGGATCGCCACGTGGCTTAATTCGCTTCTGGACTGAACATGCCATGCTAGGTCGTTGGAGTTCAGCGCAGATTTTTCGTCATACATTACGTCCTAGAGTATTAATCTATAGCGCAGTATTGTTTGTTATAGTCTCCGTGTTTTTTGGTACTTTATTTACACGTACACCTTTTAAAATGGACGTAATACGCGATCGTGGTGCTATGGGACGTGAAGTTGAAAATGGCATGATAGAGAATGTGTATCGACTACAAATCATGAATACCGATGAAGACATGCATCATTTCCGTCTCAGTGTTGAAGGTATAGGTAGTATTCACCTTGATGGCGCTGCAGACGAAATTGAATTGGGTCCTACCGAGTCAAGAGCAGTACCAGTGCGCGTTCGAGTCGATGCGGGCGTGGGTCAAAAAGGGTCAAATAAAATCTGGTTTACTTTGCAAGTCACCGATGGTGATGAGTTGGCAATCAAAGAAAAAGCAGTATTTTTTATTCCGCGTTAAGGTGAGCAACGATGTCTACTTCAAATAAAATTACCTTGCAATCACTACCGTGGTATCAACATCGTTGGCCATGGTTATTGATGGCCGGTCCCTTCATTGTGATCATTGCAGGATTCATCACGATGTGGATTTCATTTTCAGGTGCAGACGCCTTAGTAGTCGATGATTATTACAAACAAGGTAAGGCGATCAATCAAGATTTGCGTCGTGAAGCGCAGGCAAAAACTTTGGGTTTGCAGTTAGCGATGTATTACGATCCTAGTCTAGGACAGATGCAAGGTCGACTCAGTGGTGTGGATAAAGCTTCTTCATTAACACTATTAGTCATTCATCCTACTTTGCCTGCTAAAGATATGCGTTTTACAGTTCAGTCTGATGCGCATGGAAAGTTTGCCGTGATGCTGCCTTTATTGGAGCGTGCGCATTGGCAGATAGAATTACAAGATAGCGATCGAACTTGGCGTTTACATGGACGCTGGGATTGGCCTACACAAAAAGAAATAGAGATCCAACCCTAGTAGATAGTGGGTTAGGTATTCATCTGAGGAGTGACAAACATGTTGAAACTAGCGTTGGTGGTGTTGTGGCCATCGTTTATGGTGGCAATTATTGCGGAAGGATTTTTCTTTTCGTTATTTGATCCTGCCGATTTATTACTAGTAGGTGGACACGTAGATCTGAACCCTATGGCCGCTTACACCTTAGGCTTTTTATTTTTTTGGACGTTCTGCTCGCTGGCTGCAATGTTGAGTTGTTATTTGATTCGGACAGAAGAAGGGCAACCACCGTTTTAACCTAGAGTGATTAATCGCAGCTTTCTGTGCCAGCTGCGATTGCTTTGAGATGTACCGGTTCGAGTATTTCAATTTCTCGGTTTGATACTCTCAGCAGACTTTGTTTTTTAAAGCGTGACAATAAACGACTAATACTTTCTATTGTTAAGCCTAAATAATTTCCAATTTCTTCACGTGACATACGCAATTGAAAATTAGTAGAAGAATAGCCACGTGCAGCATAACGCGCTGAGAGATTCACAAGGAAAGCAGCAAAGCGTTGTTCAGCACGCATATTCCCAAGTAATAGCATTACATTTTGTTCGCGCGTGATTTCTTGACTCATCATGCGATGGAAGTGATGTAGTAAGGTAGGTATGGAGCCAAATAATTCTTCTAACCTAGCGAAGGGAATTTCACAGACTTCACTATCTTCTAAGGCAACTGCATCGCAATGATGTCGGTCTGTACTAATTGCATCCATGCCAAGTAACTCACCCGCCATTTGAAAGCCAGTGATTTGTTGCTCACCATTCGGTGTGAGTTGAAAAGTTTTAAAGTGCCCCAAACGTATGGCATATAAATTCGTGAAGGTATCGTCTATGC
This sequence comes from Bordetella parapertussis, assembly GCA_945883145.1. Lineage (GTDB taxonomy): Bacteria > Pseudomonadota > Gammaproteobacteria > Burkholderiales > Burkholderiaceae_D > Pernthalerella. Next base: position 27,147 of record CAMCXB010000028.1, read on the forward strand.
GATATAGCAAACCATCTTTAGGAATTTTACGTCGTCGACCAATAATCTCATCGAGTCGAGTAATCTCCGATTCTCCCAAACCCATAGGCAAGCAAAGCTGATGCATGCTGCAAGCTGAGCAGCTTGCACGCAGTGCATTCACATTAAAAGCCTTGTTAGCAGTAAGAGGCTGGATTGTGGACATGGTTGTCAGACAGAAATGGACTCGGACGAAATGTACCTTATTTTTAGCTCTAAACTACTATTTATTACTATTTATTCAATGATTTCATAAGGCAGACCCACGTAATTCTCAGCAATCGTGGTGCGTCCGGCTTCGGAACTGGTGTAATAACTGAGTTCTGCTTCCTGTATGCGTTGATTAAATGGGTCATCTGAGAATTTATGCAGGATAGAAGTCATCCACCAAGAAAAACGCTCAGCTTTCCACACTCGACGTAGACAGATTTCTGAATATTTTTTAATCAGGTCGAGTCGGCCTTCTTTATAACGCTTACGCAGTATGTGATAAAGCGTATATACATCACTCGCAGCGAGATTCAATCCTTTGGCGCCAGTGGGCGGCACTATGTGTGCTGCATCACCAACCAAAAATAAATTCCCAAATTGCATAGGCTCGGCAACAAAGCTACGTAATGGCGCAATACTTTTTTCTATAGAAGGACCTGTGATCAATGCACTCGCAGTTTTTTCAGGTAGACGAGCACGTAATTCATCCCAAAAGCGTTCATCAGACCAAGCTTCAGTTTTATCCTCAAGACTGCATTGCACATAATAGCGAGATAGCATAGCGGAGCGCATGCTACACAAAGCAAAGCCGCGTTCGTGATTGGCGTAAATCAGTTCATGCGATACAGGTGGAGTACGTGAGAGTATGCCTAACCATCCAAAGGGATATACACGTTCAAATATTTTGATTGCATCTGCTGCGATAGATTGTCGTGCAATACCATGAAAGCCATCACAACCCGCGATATATTCACATTCTATAGTGTGCTGCTTACCATCTTTTTTAAATGTCACAGAGGGTGTATCGGTATACATATCATGCGGTGTCACATCCTCTGCTTCATAAATACTCACAGCACCAGATTGTGTGCGTGCATCCATTAAATCTTTAGTGACTTCGGTTTGGCCATACACCATGACTGTTTTGCCGCCCGTATGAGCTTTTAAATCTATGCGTTCTTCGCGACCTGAAAAAGTGAGCGCAAAGCCATCATGCACCATGCCTTCTTTCTCCATACGCTGACTGACTTTTGCTTCGCGTAATAGATTTTGCAGACCTTGTTCTAGGACGCCTGCGCGGATACGGCTTAAAACATAGTCTGGCGATTTAGCTTCAACAATGATGTTGTCTATGCCTTGCAATTCCAGCAATCTGCCTAATAGCAGGCCCGAAGGACCAGCTCCTATGATGGCGACCTGAGTTTTCATGAATCCGTCTCCGTGCGATGAAGTAGAGTTTTTTAATAATTGTGGCGATGATCGGCTTCATTAACCGCTAATGGAATAGACTTACTGAATAAAAACTTGTACATTTCGTGGAAATTTTAAAAAATTCCGTCTATGTCAAGCAAGCACACAATTGAGAGCCCGATCCCAGTTTATGAGCTCTATGGAGAAGAGCAGCAGTGGCTAACGCCAGATTTACTCCATTGCGAGGCAATTGCTACCCGTAGTCGCTTGCACAATTGGGAGATTTTGCCGCATAGTCATCACGGCTTATTGCAGTTGTTATGGTTGGAACAAGGTGAGGCGACGCTGCAGCTAGATGACTGGAAGGGTCAGCTAGTAGCGGGGGGTGTATTAATCGTGCCCCAGCATTGCATACATGGCTTTCAGTTTTCGACGGATGCAAAAGGCATCGTCATCACATTGGCTTATCCATTATTAGAGAGCCTAGGTACAGATTTAAGTACGGCATTACAAAGTGAATCAGCAGCTCGTGTTTTTATATTAGAAGAAAATGAAGAGCGTTCTTTAATTGAAGCGATGTTGCGTAAGTTGATGAAGGAGTATCAACAACAACAGGGATATAGACGTGAATTAATCGAATCGAGTTTGACGGTGGTGTTAGCTAGTCTCATGCAACAAGCGCAGTCAACGCAGCCACGCATTGGAGAGCATCCTAAACGTGCTCGTCGCTATTTATCTGAATTTACTAATCTGATTGAACAAGATTATATGCATCATCATCACTTAACGTTTTACGCCACTAAGATAGGTATTAGTACAGCGCATTTAAATGCAGTTTGTCGAGAGTTTGTTCAACGTTCAGCTTTAGATTTAATTCATGCTCGCATAATGTTGGAAGCAAAACGTAATTTGGTTTACACCAGTTTGACAATTAAAACAGTGGCAGAGATGTTGGGATTTGCTGATCCTGCGTATTTCACACGTTTCTTTAAACGACAGGTTGGGCTATCGCCTAAAGAATTTCGTCAGCAGTTAGTGGTGTTGACGGAGAGTGAAAAAAATAAAGTAGTGGTATAAATTTTTACCTCACCGCTTAACAGAAATCCAGACGGCTCAAAAATTCAATTGGTCATAGTAAAAAATATA
>CAMCXB010000029.1 GCA_945883145.1 Bordetella parapertussis
GGGGAGTTTGGCACCTCGATGTCGGCTCATCACATCCTGGGGCTGTAGCCGGTCCCAAGGGTATGGCTGTTCGCCATTTAAAGTGGTACGTGAGCTGGGTTTAAAACGTCGTGAGACAGTTTGGTCCCTATCTGCCGTGGGCGTTGGAAATTTGAAGGGGGCTGCTCCTAGTACGAGAGGACCGGAGTGGACGAACCTCTGGTGTACCGGTTGTCACGCCAGTGGCATTGCCGGGTAGCTAAGTTCGGAAGAGATAACCGCTGAAAGCATCTAAGCGGGAAACTTGCCTTGAGATGAGATTTCCCGGGAACTTGATTCCCCTAAAGGGTCGTTCGAGACCAGGACGTTGATAGGCTGGGTGTGGAAGCGCAGTAATGCGTTAAGCTAACCAGTACTAATTGCCCGTGAGGCTTGTCCCTATAACATTGATTGTTATAGTTTAGTTTGATTGTAGTGTTTGCCGATTGTGCATCACGCCCCAAAAATCAGTATTAAATTTACTTCTTCCAGATTGAGTTGTTTGTATGTGCTAGTTTTTAGCATTACAAGTGACTTTACAAGTTATGCCTGATGACCATAGCGAGTTGGTACCACCCCTTCCCATCCCGAACAGGACCGTGAAACGACTTTGCGCCGATGATAGTGCTGCAACCAGTGTGAAAGTAGGTCATCGTCAGGCTATTATTCTAAAAAACCCCAACTGAATTTCAGTTGGGGTTTTTTTTCGTCTATTTTTGTCTAAGTATTTAAGTAATTAGAAATTAGAAATAGAACTGCTAGTGAATAATGAAATAATCAGTGTTGTGGAAAGATTAGTTAAAGTGAAATGCAATACATTCACTTACGTGCAGACATAATTAGAAAATAAACTGTTACCGACCTGGCGCTCTAGGGGCACGAATATTACATTCAGGTGGACGACCATATTCAGCAGACTTAACGCGATTATCTGATTTAAATTCAACTTGAAACCAACGACACAAGCTGTTTTCATATCGATAGCTCCAAACAGACCAAAAGCTTTTGCCTCCACCCATGACAATTTTAGAGGGACCAATAATATTTAAAACCTCCTCTTCAGTCATGCCAGGTTTAATCAATGAGAAAGTCGATTCTTTAAGCACTTGTTCAAACCGAAGCAGCTTGTCATCAGTTGAGAAATATAAAAAATACGTATGTTTGCCAAAAGGACCGCGAATAAAAACTAAGCGAAACCCATTATCGTCATTAAATGTTTTAGAGGGCGTTCCCATCCGCTGTATGACCAAATCGGAAGAAAGTCCAGTCATCTCTGATGAAGGTGAATAAGTGGCACAACTAGTTAAAATGAATAAAAAACAGCATCCACAAAGACATAAAAAATAACGAATTAAGGAATGAGTTTTCATGGATTTATAGTTAATCAAAAAAAACATAGGATAATTTGCTGATTAATCGTCCAAGATTATCCAAAACTGAAACAAAAGTCAGGAAGCTGAAATGAATAATAAAGAAAAACCAGAAATTGCATTTTTAGGCATAGGTTTGATGGGATTACCTATGGCGAAAAACTTATTAAAACAAGGATACTCTGTTCAAGCTTGGAACCGTACAAAGGCCAAGGCAGATGCTTTGAAAGAGTTTGGTGCTACCGTTGCTGACACACTAGAAAAAATAGGAAACGCAGACATTATAATCACCATGTTAGAGGCAGGTCCTCAAGTAGAGGCAGTTATATTAGCAGCGCTTCCAACATTGAAAAAAGGAAGCCTTGTAATTGACATGAGTTCAACCAAGCAATCTGAAGCTTTAGAACTGAATCAACAACTACAAAAACATAACATCAGGTTTATGGATGCGCCAGTATCAGGTGGGGTGATTGGAGCAAAGGCAGCAAGCTTAGCCATCATAGTAGGTGGAGATCAAAAAGATTTAGTACAAGCAAACCCTGTCTTGAGTGCGATGGGGCGAGCAACACATGTTGGTCCAGTAGGTTGCGGTCAGTTAGCAAAATTATGTAATCAGTTAATTGTAGGCGGTACCTTAAACATCGTGGCAGAAGCGTTGCTTCTCGCTCAGGCCGGAGGGGCAAATCCTAGTGCAGTACGTAATGCATTACGAGGAGGGTTTGCAGAAAGTCGTATTCTAGAAGTACATGGACAGCGTATGTTGGATAGAAATTTTATGCCGGGTGGTCAGGTAAAAAGTCAGTATAAGGACATGGAAAATATATTGGCAGCAGCAGCAGATGCATGTATCTCATTACCATTAGCGCAGATGGTTACCAATCACTATCAAAGCCTCATTAATACATCACCTTTAGCTGATCAATCTGCAATTTTGTTAGCAGTTGAAAAAATGAATCAAGGAACAAGACTAGGAAGTAGTGAAAATAAACTACCATCATAAATAAAAAATTTGCTATAAAAAAAAATCTCTTAAAAACATGTCAGTCACAAAAAAATCAGAGCCGTTGAATTGGCATGCTAGTTGGAGCTTAATTGCACCTTATTGGAAATCAAACGATAAATGGATAGCAGGATTGTTATTGGCAAGCGTGGTATCTCTTGCACTAGGCATGGTCTATTTGAATGTTCTATTCAATGATTGGAATAGAGATTTTTATAATGCACTAGAAAATAAAAATTTTGCAATATTCAAAGAACAGTTGTGGCAGTTCTCAATACTGGCATTTATTTTTATTGTAGTCGCTATTTATAAAATATATTTAACTCAAGCATTGGAAATCCGTTGGCGAGCATGGATGACAAAGCAATACATGAGTGAATGGTTGGAAAATCAAGCTTACTATCGAATAGAACAAACAGGTGCTGCAGATAATCCCGATCAACGTATAGCAGAAGATCTAAAATATCTGACTTCGGGATCACTATCCTTATCACTAGGCTTATTGTCTAGCGTCGTTACCTTACTTTCATTTGTAGGTATCTTATGGTCAGTAAGTGGGCCGATTTCATTTGTCATTGCTGAACAAGAATTGACCATACCTGGCTATATGGTTTGGTTCGCACTGTTATATGCCGGAGTCGGTTCACTCTTAGTCGCATGGATAGGTAAACCATTAGTTAAACAAAATTTTAATCAGCAAAAATTCGAGGCTGATTTTAGATTTGGTTTAATTCGCATACGTGAAAATGCAGAAGCAATTGCTTTATATCGGGGTGAGCAAGAAGAAAAACAAAGCTTGCAAGATCATTTCAAAGAAATACAAAACAATTGGTGGTCAATTATGAACACCACCAAAAAACTCAATATCGCATCCACCTTTTATGCACAGTTCGCTGTCATCTTCCCCTTTCTGGTGGGAGCGCCGCGCTTTTTTTCAGGTGCGATTACCTTAGGTGGACTAATGCAGATTTCTTCTGCGTTCGGTCAAGTTCAATCGGCATTATCGTGGTTCATCGATGCGTTTGGTCAGCTAGCAGAATGGAAGGCTAGCGTAAATCGACTTTCTAGTTTTCACGTTGCGATACTCGAGATGCAGAAAGAGCAAACTGGAATTAGTATCACTCACAACAACGTAGGCGCGATACTTATAGAGCAACTAAGTTTAGAACTACCTAATAGAATAAAACTAACTGAAAAATTTGATGCCATCATTCATGATGGTGAACGTATCTTAGTAAGTGGACCATCAGGTTGTGGGAAGTCCACTTTATTTAGAGCCATGGCGGATATCTGGCCTTATGGATCGGGCACCATAGAAATACCAGCAGCGAAAAAATTATTATTTCTACCGCAAAGAAGTTATTTACCGATTAATTCATTAAGAGCAGCAATAAATTATCCTGCTGCTGCAACAGCGTATAAAGACTTAGCAATCATCCATTATTTAGAATTATGTAGATTAGCGCATCTCATACCTAAATTAGATGAAGTCGATAATTGGAGTCATCGGCTCTCGCCTGGAGAGCAGCAGAGATTAGCATTTGTGCGTGCGCTCTTACACAGACCAAACACATTATTTTTAGATGAGGCTACAAGTGCAGTAGATGCAGAAACAGAAAAAGAACTTTATGAATTAATTATTCGTGAATTACCTGATTCCACCATCATTAGCATTGCTCATCGCGTATCAGTAGCAAGCTATCACACCAAAACTTGGCGATTTGAGCCAATAGAACAAACTGAAAATCAAACAGCTGAAAACAAACAAACGCAGTATCGTGTCATCACGACAGATAAGCCTTTAAAAAACAATAAGAAATTTTAGCGTGATTAAATTAGCGTAAAGGTGGAGAAGATAGGAAACGTTCTGCTAATCTGACCCAATAAGTCGCGCCTATAGGAAGTAAATCATCATTAAAGTCATAGCTAGGATTGTGTAAATTGCATGGGCCAAGACCATGTCCTTGCATGCGATGCTCGCCATCGCCATTACCAATAAAAACATAACAACCTGGCTTTTCTAACAGCATAAAAGCGAAATCTTCAGAACCCATTGTAGGTTCTACTTGAGCGTTAACATGCTCTTTACCAACCACTTCTTCCATCACGCCCACAGCGAATAGCGTTTCAAGATCATGATTAATCAGTGGCGGATAATTTCTTTTAAACTGAAACTCAATCGTGGCACCAAAAGCAGTAGCAGTATGTTCCGCAATTTCACGCATACGAGATTCAATTAAATCTAACACTGGCAAAGTAAAAGTACGCACAGTGCCTATCAAGCTAGCAGAGTTAGGAATAATGTTTGTAGCGCTACCGGAATGAATTTGCGTAATCGAGAGCACGCCTGAATCAATCGGGCTTTTATTGCGCGAGATAATGGTTTGCCAGCTTTGTGCAATTTGCACTGCCACCATAATTGGATCAATCCCCATATGAGGCTGCGCAGCATGCGCACCTTTGCCTTTCACAATCACTTCAAATTCATTGGATGAAGCCATCATAGGACCAACTTTTACACCCATACCGCCAGCTGCAGCACCAGGCCAGTTATGCATGCCAAAAACCGCCTCCATAGGGCACTGTTCAAACAATCCTTCATCCATCATACGTTTAGCGCCACCAGCACCTTCTTCCGCTGGTTGAAAAATCACATACACCGTTCCATCAAAATTTTTATGTTGAGACAAATAATGCGCAGCACCTAACAGCATAGCTGTATGTCCATCATGGCCACATGCATGCATCTTGCCTTCATGTTGCGAATGATGAGGAAAAGTATTCGACTCTTGAACCGGCAAAGCATCCATATCTGCACGTAAACCAACTGCGCGCTTACTGGTACCATTTTTAATCACACCAACCACACCAGTCAGCCCTAGACCGCGAATCACGGGTATACCCCATTCCGTTAATTTCTTCGCCACCAACTCCGAGGTTTGCACTTCTTCGTAGGATAGCTCAGGATGCGCATGAATAGTGCGGCGTATCTGTTGTAGCTCAGTGTGAAATTCAAGAATCGGTTCGATCAGTTTCATAGTAGTCTCTGTTTATCTTTATTATTCTAGCTGTTGCTAGTTTAGTACGCACTTAAATTTCTAGCAGACTGTAATATTAACCTTAGCTAGCGAATCGCATCATTCTTTCAAAAATAGCAAAATAGCCTTCCTCAAAATGACCACCACTATACGTGCTACCTGCCCACATGATTGTCCCGATACCTGTGCCATGTTAGTCACAGTAAAAGATGGCGTCGCCATAGAAGTTAAAGGCGATCCAGACCATCCGAATACAGCCGGCGCACTGTGTACGAAAGTTGCGCGTTATGTAGAGCGAACCTATCACGATCAACGTCTACTCTTTCCGCAAAAACGTGTTGGACGTAAAGGCGAAGGAAAGTTTGTCCGCATAAGTTGGGATGATGCGCTTGATATCATCGCCACCAAACTAAAAACCATCGCAGAGCAAGACCCACTTGCCATTCTTCCTTATAGCTATGCCGGCACTATGGGCTTGGTGCAAGGCGAATCGATGTCACTGCGATTTTTTAATAAAATCGGCGCCTCGGATTTGGATAGAACTATTTGTGCCTCTGCTGGCTCAGTTGGTTATCAATACACTATAGGCGCAAAAATAGGTACAGACACTGAACAGTTTGAACATGCAAAGTTAATCATTATCTGGGGTAGTAATCCCATCGCATCGAATCTACATTTTTGGATGAAAGTGCAAGAAGCCAAGCGCAGAGGCGCCACCATTATTGCTATTGACCCTTATCGATCACTCACTGCAGAAAAATGTCATCAACATATCGCTTTATTGCCTGGTACTGATACCGCGCTTGCACTCGGCTTAATGCATGTATTGATACGTGATGATTATCTTGATCATGACTACATAAAAAACTACACCTTAGGTTTTGAACAATTAGCGGAAAGAGTAAAAATTTGGACGCCAGAACACACAGCAAAAATTTGTGGCATAGCACCTGAAGTAGTAGAACAGCTAGCGCAACTATATGGAAAGACTGCCTTACAAGGTGAGGCAGTAGCAATACGATTAAGTTATGGCATACAGCGTACACATGGCGGAGGCATGGCAGTACGTAATGTCGCATGCTTACCTGCTTTAGTCGGCGCATGGCGACAACCAGCAGGCGGTATTCTTTTATCCAGTGGCGATAGTTTTCCTAAACGTTTAGATCGATTACAAAGACCCGATTTACGCGCAACATCAAACACGGACAAGCAGCGCCTCATCAACATGAGCACTATCGGTGATGATTTATTAAAACCCACCTCAAAAGAATTTGGTCCTGCCATACAAGCACTCATCGTCTACAACTCAAATCCTGTTGCAGTAGCACCTGAATCCATCAAAGTTGCGCGCGGATTTGCTCGTGAAGATTTATTTACAGTCGTTTTAGAGCACTTTCAAACTGACACCGCTGATTATGCAGATATCTTATTGCCAGCCACAACACAGCTAGAGCACACCGACATCCATGCCACCTATGGTCATCTCTATATGATGGCAAATAATCCAGCGATACAACCGCTAGGCGAATCAAAACCAAATACAGAAATATTTAGATTGCTGGCAGCACGTATGGGTTTTAACGACCCGTGTTTTTCAGAGACCGATGATGAAATAGCAGCGCAAGCATTTGACTCTACCAATCAACGAGCGATTCATTTTGATTGGGCGAGTTTGAAAAAAACAGGTTGGCAAAAATTAAATGTGCCTGCTGCGCCATTTGCACAAGGTGGTTTTCCAACCGCATCCGGCAAATGTGAATTCTTCAGCGCAAAAATGCAAGCAGATGGTTTAGATCCATTGCCTGCCTATATCCCACCTTATGAGTCGGCACAGAGTGCGCCACAACTAGCGCAAGTCTATCCACTTGCGATGATATCGCCACCAGCACGCAATTTTTTAAACTCTACCTTTGTTAATGTAATGAGCTTACGTGACACAGAAGGCGAACCTTATTTAGACATACATCCACAAGATGCAAATGCGCGAGGCATTCTGAATGGCGATATGGTTCGTGCCTTTAATGAACGTGGATCTATGATCATGAAAGCACGTGTCACAGAAAAAACACGAGCAGGACTCGTAGTCGGCTTATCGATCTGGTGGAAAAAATATGCTGGAGATGGAAAAAACGCCAATGAATTAACCAGTCAACGTTTAACCGATATGGGACGAGCTGCAACTTTTTATGACGTACTCGTCCAAGTTGAAAAAACGTAATCTACGTGTGAAAAAACTGTTCACCATCATCGGCATCAGTAGCATACTTTTTTTAAGTGGTGGTTGCGCACAACTCGCTTATTACTCGCAAGCGGCACAAGGACAAATGGAAGTATTAGCAAAAGCAAAGCCGATAGAGCAAGTGCTGATGCAACCCAACGCAGACGATAATTTAAAAGCACGATTAAAGTTAGTGCAGGAAATACGGCGCTTTGCTGTAGATGAATTGGGATTGCCTGACAATGGTAGCTATAAAAAATATGCTGATCTAAAACGGCCTTATGTACTTTGGAATGTTGTAGTCACACCCGAGTTATCTCTCCAGCCACAGCAATGGTGTTTTCTTGTTGCAGGTTGCGTTAGTTATCGAGGCTATTACAATAAAGACCAAGCACAACATTTTGCTGAAACCATGCAGCATAAAGGCAAGGATGTATTAGTAGCAGGTGTGCCAGCGTATTCCACCTTGGGCTGGTTTAACGACCCAGTACTGTCGACGTTCATACACTACTCAGAGGCAGAACTAGCGCGCCTTATTTTTCATGAACTTGCCCATCAAGTTGTATACATCCCAGGTGATACACAATTTAATGAATCCTTTGCAACTGCAGTAGAAGAAATTGGTGTCACACGCTGGTTGAATCGATTTGGGAATACAACTGAGCTCAATCATTTTCAGCAGAGTCAAAAGCGTCGAATCGCATTTATTACACTCTTAACTGAGTATCGCGCAAAGCTAGAAGAAAATTATGCAAGCGCAGATTCGGAATCTGTAAAAAGATTAAAGAAAAGTGAAATTTTTCAGTCATTAAAAGCAGCATATGGCGTACTTAAGCATGAGCAGTGGAATGATGATACGAGCTATGACGCTTGGTTTAATCGTCCTTTATCAAATGCCCATCTAGCACTGATTTCTACCTACTTTGACTTGGTTCCAGCCTTCCACCGAATTTGGGAAGAGCAAAATAATTTTTCACACTTCTATCAGTCAGTTCGTCAATTAGCAAAGCTAGAAAAAAAGAAAAGAAGAAGCCAACTTGCGAAATTAACGACAGCTCAACCCATATCTATTCAAGAGAGTGGTCAATAACCAACTGCTGCGCTGCAATAACTCCACATCGTCTTCATTTTCAGATAGGATTAAGCACATAGAGGGAGACCTAGTGCTACTAAAAGCCTAGCCCAAAAAATAAAACAATCAGGGATAAGACATGCAAAAATTTTGGATTAAATCCTACCCGCAAGGCGTGCCAGCAGAAATCGATTTCACACGCTATCGTTCATTAGTTCATTTACTAGAAGAATCCTTCAATAAATATGCAGCACGTGATGCATATGCTTGCATGGGTAAGACTTTACGTTACCGTGAGGTCGATGTCATGTCAGTAAAACTCGGCGCATGGTTACAAGCACAAGGTTTACCGCCTGGGGCGCGCGTTGCATTAATGATGCCAAATGTTTTGCAATATCCCGTCGCTATTGCAGCTGTACTGCGCGCTGGTTATACCGTCGTAAATGTAAACCCGCTTTACACACCTCGTGAGTTGGAATATCAACTACAAGATTCAGGCGCAGAAGCCATCATCATTTTAGAAAACTTCGCGCATACACTTGAAAAAGTCATCTCGCGCTCAGCCATTAAGATTGTTGTGGTTGCCAGTATGGGTGAATTATTAGGCGGATTAAAAGGAGGCATCGTAAATTTTGTTGTACGCCATGTTAAAAAAATGGTGCCAGAATTTTCATTGCCGCATGCTATACGTTTTAATCAGGCATTGCGTAAAGGCTCTGGACTTGCATTACGTCCGATAGAAGTGGGACATGAAGACATCGCCTTCTTGCAATACACAGGCGGAACCACAGGTTTATCTAAAGGTGCCATGCTCAGTCATAGAAATGTGATTGCAAATCTATTGCAAAACGAAGTCTGGTTGCAACCTGCATTAGATATGCCGCCTAAAGTAGAGGCCATGATCACAGTCTGCGCTTTACCGCTATATCACATCTTTGCGCTCACAGTATGTTGTTTGATGGGTATGCGCACTGGAGGCATGAACATACTCATACCTAATCCACGTGACATACCTGGATTAGTGAAAGAATTGAGTAAATACAAATTCAATATGTTCCCTGCTGTGAATACACTTTATAACGGCCTATTGAATAATCCTGATTTTGTAAAATTAGATTTTTCTAGTCTTAAATTGTCTAATGGCGGTGGCATGGCAGTACAAAAAGTAGTCAATGATCGCTGGCGTGAAGTCACTGGCAGAAATATCGTCGAGGGTTACGGTCTCTCAGAAACAGCGCCGGTTGCTACAGCCAATCCAGCCAACTCACAAGAATTCTCTGGCACCATAGGCTTACCAATCCCATCTACTGAGATCGCTATCTTGGATGATAGTGGTGATCCTCTACCACTAGGACAAGTTGGTGAAATTGCGATTCGTGGTCCACAAGTCATGATGGGTTATTGGAATAAGCCCGATGAAACTGCCAAAGTCATGACTGCAGATGGTTACTTTAAATCCGGTGATATCGGCGTTATGGATGCAACCGGTTATGTCACTATCGTTGATAGAAAAAAAGACATGGTGTTAGTGTCTGGCTTTAATGTGTATCCGAATGAAGTAGAGGGTGTGGTAGCTACTCACCCAGGGGTGTTGGAATGTGCCGTAGTAGGTGTGCCAGATGAACAGACTGGTGAAGCAGTCAAACTCTTTGTTGTGCGACGTGATCCCTCTTTAACTGCGGATCAGTTAAGCGACTATTGTCATGAACAGCTCACAGGATATAAGCGCCCTAAACATATAGAGTTTAGAAATGAACTACCCAAAACCAATGTCGGCAAAATATTGCGACGTGAATTGCGTGATGAAAAAGCGCCAGCCTAATTGATTGTATTAAAAATCAACTAACAAACAGGTACTATTCATTTAGCTTGTAATTGGAGGTAGTTCACGTGGGCGCCGGTCTTCACCGGTTGCCACGTAAGTGAGAGTGGCTTCAGTCACTTTTACTGTGTCGGCTTGTAAGCGATTGCGCTCTGCATATACCTCGACATTGACAGTGATCGAGGTTCTACCTGTTTTAACAATCTTTGCATAAAACGATAACAAATCACCCACAAATACAGGCTGTTTGAAAACAAAAGAATTCACCGCCACTGTTCCTACTCTTCCGTTTGCTCGTCGCACTGCAGGCAAAGCGCCTGCAATATCAACCTGAGCCATAATCCAACCACCAAACACATCGCCATGAATGTTGGCATCCGAGGGCATAGGCATCACGCGTAAGGTAGGCATGCCCTCAGGCAGACTATTCACATTAATTTCACTCATCTTGACTCCTATTTTCATTACACTTCTCTAAGCTAACCGGATTAGCTATAACCGTTACAATCTCTGTTTAGGGCATGCTAAGCGCTGATTGCGCCAAGCATAAACCATCTCATTCACTTTTCGTTTTGAATTATTGTAGGCATATGCGACATCACGCTAGTTCTCATCATCAGCCACCTGCCAATCAAGCCACCCGTAATGACTGGGGTACCTTGAAAACACTGTTACCTTATCTTTGGGCATATAAATGGCGCGTGATGGTTGCCTTAGCTTGTCTGATAGGCGCCAAGCTTGCCAATGTCGGTGTGCCTTTAGTGCTCAAAGAATTAGTGGATAGTCTTAGCATCACGCCTAATCATCCTGCTTCCGTACTCATTTTGCCTATGGGTCTATTAGTAGCTTATGGCTTATTACGCTTATCAACTACAATTTTTACAGAGCTAAGAGAATTTTTCTTTGTAAAAGTCACACAACGCGCAGTACGCACCATTGCACTCAAAGTATTTCGGCATTTGCATGCACTTTCTTTGCGCTTTCATTTAAATCGGCAAACCGGTGGCGTCACCAGAGATATAGAGCGTGGCACACGCGGTATTTCCTCTTTGGTTTCCTACACCTTATTTAGTATCTTGCCGACCTTAGTGGAGATAGGTTTAGTGTTGACCTATCTTGCACTCAAATATGATATTTGGTTCTTTGGCATTACCGTCATCGCCTTAGTGACTTACATTGTTTTCACAGTCATGATTACAGAATGGCGCACGCATTTTAGGCGCACCATGAATGACTTAGATTCTAAAGCTAGTACTAAAGCGATGGATTCATTATTGAATTATGAAACAGTAAAATATTTTGGTAATGAAGAATATGAAGCGCAACGCTATGATGAAGGATTGCGTCGTTATGAAACAGCCGCAGTCCGTTCACAATCCTCACTCACATTGTTAAATACAGGGCAGTCTCTCATCATTGCCACTGCAGTCACGTTGATACTCTGGCGAGCCACAGTTGGTGTGATTGCGGGACAATTAACACTCGGTGATTTAGTGTTAGTCAATGCCTTCATGATACAGCTCTATATCCCTTTGAATTTTCTTGGTGTCTTGTATCGCGAGATTAAACAAAGCCTTGCGGACATGGAAAAAATGTTTACCTTGTTAGATCAACATCGTGAAGTGGCTGATTCTGCTGCAGCTAAAGCGCTGATTACAAACAATGCGCAAGTGAGTTTTTCTCATGTCGACTTTAGTTATGAAAAAAATCGACAAATCTTATTTGATATAGATTTTACGATCGCAGCAGGTACTACCACTGCGGTAGTGGGCCATAGCGGTTCAGGTAAATCTACCTTGGCTAGACTCTTATTTCGTTTCTATGATGTCAATGCAGGCGCAATAAAAATTGATGAGCAAGATATTCGGCAAGTGAGTCAAACCTCACTGCGCAATGCAATTGGTATAGTTCCACAAGACACCGTACTTTTTAATGACAGCATCGCTTACAACATACGCTATGGTCGACCAGATGCTAGCGAGGAAGATATAATTGCTGTTGCAAAAGCAGCTTATATTCATGAATTTATTTTAAGTCTGCCTGAAGGCTATGAGACGCCTGTAGGTGAGCGCGGTTTGAAATTATCGGGTGGCGAAAAACAGCGGGTTGCGATAGCACGTACCTTGCTAAAAAATCCTGCTATTCTGATTTTTGATGAAGCCACTTCGGCATTAGATTCACGGGCTGAGCAAGCAATACAGGCCCAACTCAAAGATATTGCGCGTGATCGCACCACCTTAGTCATAGCCCATCGCTTATCTACCATAGCCGATGCGCATCAAATTTTGGTGATGGACCATGGGCGCATTGTTGAGCGTGGTACGCATAATGAATTACTGGCATTGCAAGGCGCGTATGCGCAAATGTGGGAGAGGCAACAAGCGCGTCAGATAGATCTCTCTCCAGAGGGAATCGAAGCTAAGCAATTACTCGCCTAAGTGATTTTGTTAAGACATTTTATTAAGTCATTTTATTAAATATTTTTATAAAATTTTCTATGAATCCACAAAAAATTTTAACTGATAGCTTTCATGCAGCGGTTGCAGCAGCAGATCCATTAAAAATCGTCGCTGCGCATCTTCCGAAGCCACCTAAAGGACGCACCTTAGTTGTCGGTGCCGGTAAGGCAGCCGCTAGTATGGCGCGCGCTGTTGAACTCGCTTGGCCATCCAACCATACGATAGAAGGTCTAGTCGTCACACGTTATGCACATGGCATGGACACCGATCACATACGCGTAGTGGAAGCTGGACATCCCGTGCCAGATGGAGCAGGTGAAGCAGCTGCTGCTGAAATTTTGTCTTTAGTATCCAGTCTCACAGAAGATGATCATTTGATTGCACTGATCTCCGGTGGAGGATCAAGCTTATTATCTTTGCCTGTTGCCAGTATTTCTATGGCTGATTTAAAAGACGTGACAAATAGTTTGCTGAAATCAGGTGCGCCGATTACAGAAATGAACATCGTTAGAAAACATCTCTCTCGTATACAAGGTGGACGTTTAGCAGCAGCATCGAAAGCACCTATCACCACATTAATCATTAGTGATGTCACCGGTGACGAACCTAGTGCGATTGCATCTGGTCCGACTTGTGCTGATCCTAGTACTTATCAGGAAGCTATAGCCATACTTAAACGATTTAATGTCAACGCACCGGATAGTGTGACAGCACACTTAGAAGCAGGTGCGGCAGGAAAAATTTCAGAGACACCGAAACCAAATGATCCCGTTTTTGCTAGCGCTAAACAAGTCGTCATTGCGACTGCGCATCAAAGCTTACAAGCAGCAGCTAGCTTCTTTAAAGAACAACACATTACACCCGTCGTACTAGGTGATACGGTGACAGGTGAAGCCAGTGAGGTAGCGAAAGTATATGCCGCCATGGTGAAAGAAATACGTCAATATCACCAACCCTTCAAAGCTCCGGTTGCATTAATTTCAGGCGGCGAATGTACCGTCACTGTGAAAGGTAATGGTCGTGGTGGCCGTTGTGTAGAATTTTTAACTTCATTAGCGATAGAACTCAATGGCATGCCTGATGTATATGCATTAGCTGCTGATACAGATGGCATTGATGGTACTGAAGATAATGCAGGTGCTTTACTTTTTCCCGACACGCCAGAGCGAGCACAAGCATTAAATTTATCGGCGGTTGCTCGGTTGGCGAATAATGATGGTTATAGTTTTTTTTCAGCCTTAGATGATTTACTCGTCACAGGACCAACGCGCACTAATGTGAATGACTATCGCGTTATTCTGATCCTATAAAATCTTAATATCGTTGCTAACTTCCCTATCCTATGACTGCTAAGCTAAGCCCTAATACGCTCACCATCACACGACCTGACGACTGGCACTTGCATTTACGTGATGGCAGTGTGTTAGCCGATGTGTTGCCGCACACTGCAGCGCAATTTGCACGCGCCATCGTAATGCCGAATTTAAAGCCTCCAGTCACAACTACTGCAATGGCAAGTGCTTATCGCGATAGAATTTTAGCGGCACTACCAAAGGGTATGACATTTGAACCTCTCATGGTGCTTTATCTCACCGACAATACACAGCCGGATGAAATACGCAAAGCCGTAGAGAGCGGGTTTGTACATGGTGTAAAACTTTATCCTGCGGGTGCTACAACAAACTCCGATGCAGGCGTGACTGATTTGCAGCGCTGCATGCCTGCTTTAGAAAGGATGCAAGAATTAGGTTTGCCCTTGCTAATACATGGTGAAGTCACAGATGCAGAGATTGATGTGTTTGATCGTGAAGCCGTCTTTATCGATCGCATTTTGCAACCACTACGCAAGCAACTGCCGCAGTTGAGAATTGTGTTTGAACACATCACGACACAAGAAGCAGTACATTATGTACGCGATGCAGAAGGTCCGATTGCAGCGACTATCACAGCACATCATTTACTTTACAACCGTAACGCAATTTTTAAAGGTGGCGTGCGCCCCCATTATTATTGCCTACCCATTTTGAAACGCGAAAAACATAGACGCGCTTTAATGCAAGCAGCAAGTTCTGGTAACCCGCGTTTCTTTTTAGGGACTGATTCAGCGCCGCATTCTAAAGGACTAAAAGAACATTCTTGTGGATGTGCAGGTTGCTATACCGCTTTACATGCGATGGAATTATATGCGCATGCTTTTGAAGAAGCAGGTGCACTAGATAAGTTAGAAGGTTTCGCTAGTTTTTTTGGACCTGATTTTTATAAACTACCTCGCAACAAAGATCACATCACTTTGCAAAGACAAGATTGGATCGTGCCAGAAGAATTAGTCATGCAGAATGTAACGATAGTGCCCTTAGATGCAGGTGCCACGCTCGCTTGGAAATTAGCCTGAGTTGAGCACAACGCCTAATTCGTTTTTAATTACTCCTCGCTCATGTCTGAGCAATTTCTCTCCAAAATAAATTGGCAGCAGCCATGGTTGCTACCACTGCGTAAGATTGCTCACGCCATACTTCAACAACAAAACTGGAAGCATGAAATTAACCGTCTCATGCAAGAACAGGGCTTGTGTAATTTTGCAGGACAGCCTCTGCACTGCATACCTCAGCAGGATTTACCTGAGGGTGAGCAATATGAAACGTATATTTATGCAACCGGCGGTATTCCTACCCGCGATAACTTGCACGATTTTTTTAATGCATTAATGTGGTTACGTTTTCCACAAATCAAAAAAATCTTAAATTATATTCAGGCAATGGAAATTCAACAAAGAGCAGCGTTATCTCAAAGTAGTAGTGAGCGTGGCTTTCAGCGTGATGCTGCAACCTTGTTTGATGAAAATGCAGCACTGTGGATGTGTAGCGATCCTAGTTTGACATCCGCCCTACAACAGCATGCATGGACAGATATTTTTCAGACACGACGGGGAGATTTAAAAAAGCATTGTGAAGTGCTGGTGTTTGGACACGCCTTACTAGAAAAATTAACTCAGCCGTATAAAGCCATTACAGCGCATGCTTGGGTAGTGCAGGTGGAGGCAGACTGTTTTGCTCAATCTAATAAACAGCGTTGGGATTATGTAGACAAAATAGTGAGTCACCGTTTACAGCAAGGCTTTGACTCTAGAGATTTCACACCCTTGCCCGTACTGGGCTTACCTACCTGGTGTGAAGGACAAGATGCTGATTTTTACGCAGATCAGCAAGTGTTTAGAGCGCCGAGAACATCGAAAAGAAAGTAAGAGTAAAAATCCCGGCTTGCGCCGGGAGTGTTTTAACTATTCAAAACGAAATCGATCTAATTGCTTAAAGAAAATTAGAAACCTTTACGCAAACCTAAGATAAAAGCGTTCGAAATTGAAACAGTTTGTGACAGTGTTGCTGGGCTAGCGGTTGCATCGACAGAACCGGAATAAGAAGAAAATGCACCATCTTTTGCGTGATTAAACGCAGCATAAACTTCGGTTGATTTTGAAAATGAATATACGGCCGATAAGTTAATGATAGAAGGGTGATTTGGACCACTATTGCGAGCAAAATTTATCCCTACATTCGTTTTTGGCATCACTTGTAGACCTGCGCCTATGATGTAAGTATTGGTGGAGTTACCTGTCTCAGGACGGAAATACACATAGCTACCAGCCAGCTTAGCTGCACCTAAAGGCACGCTACCACCGATTAGATATTGTTGATACTGCAGAGCACGTTCAGAGATAGCAGCTAAGAGATTGATGTCACCTAAGCTATAACCGATATTGCCAGAGGCTAGTCGATTTGCACCTGCATCACCTGGCACACCACCAAAGGAATATAAAGCGCTACCAGTAAAACCACTTAATAATTCACGAGGCAGGCTATAAGAAATAGAGTTAGGAATATAGAAGCCACTTGTCGTGCTGTTCGCAACATCAGCGTCAGCACCACCGGCGGTGACTGAAACAGGTGCCCCGAGATTATTTAGTGCAGTGCCATTTTGATGTAACAGTAAAGCGGGAACAGAAAAATTTTGACCAGCGACTGCAAGCGAAGAATTATAAGCAGCGATAAATGGCGAGATTTGCAAACCCGCTTTAAAGGTGCCGAAGTCACCACTAAAACCAAGATTCGCTTGACGACTAAACACACCTGTTGTGCCGCCATTCGCTATGCTGCCATCGCCTGCATTAAAGCCACCTTCTAAATTAATGTGAGCTAACACACCACTGCCTAACTCTTCTTTACCACTCACGCCCCATACGGAAGGCGTCCAATTGCCTTCACCAAAACTAGAACGTCGATCATTACCTGGACCAATGCCGGTTGCACTTACCCATGAAGCATCGATATTGCCATACAGAGTAAGGCCAGTTTGTGCAGCAGCCGCACCGCTTAATAAAGTAAAAGAAAGTAATGATACGAGTCGAATTTTATTCATGGACATCTCTCCGGTGGTTAACTGGTAAGCGAGAGAGTGTGAAGTGATTCTGCGACAGATTATCAACGCGTATCAAAGCAAAGCGTGATGAGCTTTGTGACTAAGCAAAGGACAAGCAGAGTGTGATGAAGAACATTCGCAAAAGAAAAAAGCCACTCCGAGGAGTGGCTTTTTAAACTTGCAGATCTAAATCAAATCGGTATTAAACCGACGTTGAATTAGAAATTGGTAACTACGCCAACTGAATAACCAGTGGTTGAACCTGTTGCTGTGTTGCCAGCTGCGAGTGAGCCGTACAGTGGCAAAATGCCGTTGGTACCACGACCAGCAATACCGTACAGGTAAGTGCGCTTTGACAGTGAGTACTGCACGCCAGCTACGGTTAAAGTTTGTGAAGTTGTTGCATTGTTTTTAGCATAGTTAACGCTAGCAGTCAGGTTCTCTACGAGGTTATAAGATGCGCCGAGGTGGTAGGTATTTGTGCTATCTGAAGCAGCAGCATCTGGATTGCTAGTGATGTAACCACCGGCGATACGTGCTGGGCCCATGTTATAAGCAGCTGATACTGTGTAGGCTGTAGTTGCAGCAGTACCACTCTTCTGATAACCACCTGCTACGCTTAAGTCACCAGCTGCGTAGTTCACTGCAACTGCATCGTACTTACTTGCTGCTGGCTTAGTTGTGTCATTGCCGTTAGCGATCTGGGTCAGTGCTGTTGCGCTGATGCCGCCAATGTTTGGTGTTGAGTAAGAAACAGCATTAGGAATGAAGAAACCGCCAGTTGCTGTAGAACCGTAAGTTGTTGCACCTGCAGCGCCAGCCATAACCAACATGTTTACGTAGAAGCTTTCATTGCCGGTAGCAACACCGTTTAACGCAGCACCAACAAATGGTGAGAATTGCAAGCCTAAACCGGTTGAACCGAAGTCACCAGCCAAACTAACATTAGCTAAACGATTGAACAGAGCAGCTGATGTACCTTTGTTTGAAGATTCGCCGGTGCCTGTATTCAAGCCGCCTTCTAATTGAAATGATGCTTTCATGCCGCCGGTCAGTTCGTCTGAACCTTTAACACCGATAACGGAAGTATCCCAGTTGCTGTGCATCATCTGTGTAGCTTGACCAGTTACGCGTGAAACTGAAGCGTCTAAACGACCATATACAGTTGTTGAGCCTTCAGCCATTGCTGCGGTCGAAGCTACTAAAGCCAAGACTGCTAATGCAATTTTAGTATTTCTCATTTTTTAATCTCCAAAATGTTGTGATGCTAAAATTTCGTTGTTGCGTCGCGCAAAACGGTGTTTTACGCGGCAAAACGACGCTCCGAGACCAGAGGATCAAAGAGTTAACATGCATTGAAGCAAAACTATTCCCATAGGGCAAAGTTAATTCTTCTTTTGCGGAAACTTTGTACGATAATCGTTGTTTTCATACAACGCTAGCCCGAATACGTTAACTTACTGATAATTAAAATGTCTCTAGATCACTTCATTTCCACATTTGATAAAAGCTTGCGCATCGTTGCTGGCGTGACATCTGCTCATCGCCCCAATCCTGCGGGCAATTCTGTCTCGGGCCAACTGACTGATGAAGAGCGCCGACACAGCGCTGGTCTGATGCGGGTGAATCATGTAGGTGAGGTCTGTGCTCAGGCTTTATATCAAGCGCAGAGTTACTTTGCGCGTTCAGACGTGGCGCGTCAGCAATTCAAGTTAGCGGGTGCTGAGGAAATGGATCATTTAGCCTGGACATCTGAGAGGCTAAAAGAATTAGGTTCACGACCCAGTTTGCTTAACCCCCTTTGGTATGCAGGCGCATTTGCTATGGGCGCGATTGCAGCGAACTTAGGTGATGCAAATAGCTTAGGTTTTGTGGTGGAGACAGAGAAACAAGTCGAAGCACATTTAAATCATCACCTAGCTGAATTGCCAGAGCAGGATCTGCACTCAAGAGCAATCGTTGCTCAAATGCGCGATGATGAAATTGCCCATGGCGCTGCAGCACATGACTTAGGTGGAGTAGACATGCCGCAGCCTATCAAAGTAGGCATGCAGCTCATTTCTAAAGTGATGACCAAGACAGCGTATTACCTGTAAGCCTCATCAACTTCTTAGTAAATATGAGGGTGCAACTGCAATGCATCTAAAAAGTTGCGGGGCCTTCTTCTATCACTTCAAAAGAATGTGTGATCTCTGCTGTTTTTTCCATCATGATGGAAGCGGAGCAGTATTTTTCATGCGAGAGTTTGATAGCGCGTTCAACGAGGTTTGCTTTTAAATTGAAGCCTCTGACGATGAAATGAAAATGCACTTTGGTAAATACCTTAGGATCTTTTTCAGCGCGTTCAGATTGCAGAGTGACATCGCAGCCACGTATATCTTGTCCACTCTTACGTAAGATCACAACGACGTCATAGGCTGTGCAACCACCGGTGCCTGCTAACACCACTTCCATAGGGCGCGGCGCGAGATTACGTCCACCGCCATCGGGCGCGCCATCCATGGTGACGATATGACCAGATCCAGTTTCAGCTGTAAAAGTCATGCCGGACAATCCAGTCCAGCGCACTGTGCATTCCATAATTTTCCCGCTTAATGCAATTAAAGAAAGCTATTGTAATAGGACGATCTTGTCGCTGTCATGGCAAGCACAGTGAGTTTGCTTATCGTTTCAATAATAAAATCATGCTCCAGAAGCGAACTTTGACTGTTTAAGTCAGATGAATAAATGAAATCCCAGTGAATTGTTTGACTCCAAGTACTTGAAAACACTATAATCTTCGGTTCCCCGATTTAATTATCTTGGAAATAAGGCAGCGTCCGTCAAAGTAGTTCAACAAGACGGAACCACCATCACCCCTGTAACTTTTTTAGGATTCATCATGAAAACCTTTTCCGCTAAAGACCATGAGGTCAAGCGCGACTGGTTCGTGATTGACGCGACGGACAAAGTCCTCGGACGTGTTGCCAGCGAAGTGGCACGCCGATTACGCGGCAAACACAAGCCAGAGTTCACACCGCACGTCGACACGGGCGATTTTATCGTTGTAGTCAATGCAGGTAAGTTGCGCGTGACCGGCAACAAAGCTACTGACCGCAGCTACTTCCGTCACTCCGGTTATCCGGGCGGTATTTACGAAACCAATTTCCAGAAAATGCAACAGCGTTTTCCGGGTCGTGCATTAGAAAAAGCGGTCAAAGGCATGTTGCCTAAAGGACCCTTGGGCTATGCAATGATCAAAAAGCTAAAGGTTTATGCAGAAAGCACGCATCCGCATGCTGCTCAACAACCTAAGCCACTTGAATTCTAAGGAACAGACATGATCGGTAACTACAACTACGGAACCGGCCGTCGCAAGAGTGCAGTGGCTCGTGTATTCATCAAGTCCGGTTCGGGCAAGATCACTGTGAACGGTAAAGCGGCAGCTGAATATTTTTCGCGTGAGACAGGTTTGATGGTTATTCGTCAACCACTGGTACTCACTAACAATGTTGAGCGTTTTGACATCATGGTGAATGTGCATGGTGGCGGTGAATCCGGTCAAGCCGGTGCAGTTCGTCATGGCATTACACGCGCACTCATCGATTACGATGCAACGTTAAAACCAGAACTGTCGAAAGCCGGTTTTGTAACGCGTGATGCACGTGAAGTTGAACGTAAAAAAGTCGGTCTGCGCAAAGCTCGTCGCGCAAAGCAATTCTCCAAGCGTTAATCAACGTTGGATTAGTAATGCAATTGCCGCCGGGTTTGTGCCCGGCGGTTTTTTTTGTCTGCTTGAATGGTGTGATGCTGTGCTGATAATCAACTTTATATATTTAGCCAGTAAAATCGCAAGATGAAACTCAGTTTGGAAAAGGAACAGCCATGATTAAGATAGGCATAGTTGGCGGTACAGGCTACACCGGTGTGGAGTTGTTGCGCATACTGGCAGCGCATCCACATGCAGAGTTAACTGCAATCACTTCACGCAAAGAAGATGGCATGCCTGTGGCAGAGATGTTTCCTTCCTTACGTGGTTTTGTGTCACTTGCATTTTCTGCTCCTGAAAAAACTCCCTTGCATGAATGTGATGTCGTGTTCTTTGCTACGCCACATGGTGTCGCGATGGCGCAAGCACGTGAATTACTCGCTGCGGGAGTGAAGGTCATAGACTTAGCAGCAGATTTTCGTTTGAAAGACACGGCTGAATTTGAAAAGTGGTATGGCATGCCGCATAGCTGTCCTGATTTACTTGCTGAAGCAGTGTATGGCTTGCCTGAAATTAATCGCGAAGCAATAAAATCTGCACGCATCATCGGTTTGCCCGGTTGTTATCCAACCTCCATGCAACTGGGTTATGCACCCTTGCTCGCACAAAAGAAATCATTAGTGAATGAGTCTGCATTGATTGCAGATTGCAAATCCGGTGTTTCAGGTGGGGGACGTAAAGCAGAAGTGCATGCATTGTTAGCCGAAGCTTCCGATAACTTTAAAGCCTATGGCGTGAAAGGTCATAGACATTTGCCTGAGACCGTTCAAGGCTTGCAAGCTATTGCAGGTAGAAAAATTGGGCTCACTTTCGTGCCGCATTTAGTACCCATGATACGGGGCATACACTCCACTCTCTATGCAACGATACTGCCTGAAGCTCGCGATATGGATTTTCAATCTTTGTATGAAGATTATTATCGCGATTCTGTGTTTGTTGATGTACTACCGGCAGGCAGTCATCCTGAAACACGTTCAGTGCGTGGGTCGAATATGTTGCGCATAGCAGTGCACAGACCAGCCGGTAGTGATCAGCTTGTCATACTCGTTGTCGAAGACAACTTGGTTAAAGGTGCTGCTGGTCAGGGCGTGCAGTGTATGAACATCATGTTTAATCTGGATGAGAGCACGGGCTTAAGACAAGTGCCCGTCATGCCTTAACCCTATAAAATGCAGGTGTTTTGCCTCATAATGGGGTCATAACTGGTCTAATGCTAACTAGCACTGGATTCGTTGGTTCGGGCTATAATCCCCACCCGTTGGACAAATTTTGCAGGAGCGTGAAAATGAACGCCATTACTGAAATGCCAGCACCGATTGTTTTTACCGATAGCGCCGCGAATAAAGTCGCGCAGCTGATCCAAGAAGAAGGCAATCCTGATTTGAAGTTACGTGTCTTCGTTCAGGGCGGTGGCTGCTCTGGTTTCCAATACGGTTTTACGTTTGATGAAATCGTCAATGAAGATGACACCACCATGGATAAAAATGGTGTGCAGTTATTGGTAGATTCAATGAGCTATCAATACTTAGTCGGTGCTGAGATTGATTACAAAGATGATTTAGAAGGCGCACAGTTCGTCATCAAAAATCCGAATGCCACCACAACATGTGGTTGCGGTTCTTCATTCTCTGCTTAATTCCTCACTCGCTTAGTTAGGTCTAATCCGGCGTATTGTTTTTACGCCGGATAAAGCGCACCTAATATTCTCAAACCTTGTGCTCCAGTCACAGCTGGAAGATTGCCAGGTTGTTTCAAACAAAATTGTTTCGCTAGCCATGCAAAAGCGGTGGCTTCAACTTCCGAAACAGGAATGCCTAATGATCCTGTGTCGGTAACAGCTAAGCCAGAGAGTTGATGAATCAAGCCCATTAAATGGGTGTTCCTAGCACCACCACCACAGACAACAATCTCTGCTGCATCGGGCGCATAGCGCTTGATAGCATAACATAAGCTCTGCGCTGTAAAAGCAGTCAGCGTGGCTTGCACATCGACTGTATTCAAATTATGGTGTGCCAGTTGAGTAGCAAGCCAAGCGTGATTAAAAAGATCACGTCCTGTGCTTTTTGGCGGGGCAAGCTTGAGAAAAGCTTCATCCATGAAGCGAGCAAGTAAAGTCGCATCAACATTGCCACTAGCTGCCCACTTTCCTTCTGCATCATATGCTAGTGATTGATGTTCTTTAATCCATGCATCCATCAACATATTGCCCGGACCGGTATCAAAACCTAGCACAGTGCCATTGGCACGCAAAATCGTAATGTTACTAATGCCGCCGATATTCGCAATAACACGCGTTTTATCTTGACTGCTAAACACTGCTTGATGAAAAGCAGGAACGAGTGGCGCGCCTTGACCGCCAGCTGCAATATCACGGCTTCTGAAATCCGCTACCACATCAATGCCAGTTAACTCAGTTAACAACGCAGGATTATTTATTTGACGCGTATAACCTAACTCAGGTCTATGGCGTATGGTTTGTCCATGTGCGCCAATTGCAGTAATTTGTTTTTTATCTAGTTGCGCTTTATCGAGTAAAGCATGCACGCATGCAGCATATAAATGTGCGATTTGATTGGCTGCCAATGCTTCATGATGTAATTCATTTTCAGAAGCAGTTTGCAAGCGCATCAGCACTTCTTGCAGGTCTTCAGGAAAAGGAATGTAAGCAGCGTGATGAATATTTTTAAAGTCTGTTAATACGCCATCCACGCCATCTAAACTAGTGCCAGACATCAGACCTATGGTGACAGCATGAGCTTGCATAGGTAAGAGGTCAGTGATGGAGATTAGTGAAAGAGTGTGAAGCCAACTCAGCGTGATGCGAGTCGTTCATCTCTAGGCATCAGTAAAGCAAAACGATGTGCCATCGTGCTAGCAGTCGCATGGAAAATTTGTAAATCACTACCAGCTAGAGCTGGAGCTTCCGGCATGACGATGGAGTTTGGATTGCGTGCTTCATTACTAACGCGGAATTCATAATGCAAGTGCGGTCCAGTTGACCAACCTGTGGTGCCGACATAACCAATCACATCACCACGACTGACTTTCACACCTTTACGCATACCAGTTGCAAGACTATTCATGTGGGCATACGCGGTTGAGTAATGACCACCATGCTGCACCACGATCATATTGCCGTAACCACCTTGATTGCCTGCAAAATCAATCACACCATCACCAACAGAACGAATCGGTGTGCCAACTGGTGCGGCAAAATCAATACCCTTATGCTGTTTCCATAATCCAGAAATTGGATGTACACGTAGTGAGAAGCCAGAAGTCACACGAGAAAATTCTAGTGGTGATTTTAAAAATACTTTTTTCAATGATTTGCCATTACTGTCGTAATAGCCACCCTGATTGTTTTCTTGATCGCCAAACCAGATCGCTTGTAATGTTCTTCCACCATTCAAGAATTCAGCTCCTAAGATACGACCAGTGCGTACGTATTCACCTTCTTGCCACAAACTTTCGTAGATCACATTAAAACGATCACCACGACGTAGATCAGAAGCGAAATCAATGTCATAAGAAAAAATATCGACTAACTGCATCGCGACTGCATCAGGGATTTGCGCACTATCCGTCGCTGCAAACAAGGTTGAGCGAATTTCACCAGAACGCATTTCAGTGCGGCGCTCTAAAATCGTTTCCATTTCCATGGAAGAGAAACCATCATTGGTGCGATTAATGCGAATTTTCTTGGTTGGAGATTTACCATCTGCGTAAATGGTAGTCGCTGACAATAATTTTCCATTGCCATTGACTGTGGCACGCACCACGCGACCTGGACGCAGATTAATCAAATTGCGTGCTACTGGATCAGTGCGAATAAAATTCGCTGCTTGTTGATCATCCACACCTAATCGTTCTAGCAAAGAGCCCAGACTATCTCCAGAGCGCACGCGCTCTTCTGCAATAAACTGCTGTGAATCAGGACTAAGGGTTGCGATTTGAGAAGAAACGTCTGGCAGGGCTAATTCTTCCACTGTCGTGGTGGTGATGAAATTCGGTAATTCAGGCGCAGGCACAACGCCCATAGCGCCAAACGCGATAAAACCAAGACCCAGTGCATAAGCAGAGACGGATCGGGCTTTTCGGGAGTGACGCAGGGTGGACCAAATAACAGTCCTAATTTCAATGAATTTATCTTTGAGGCGCATGCAATAAGCTAGAATCTGGCGTTTTTCTTCGGGCAATTGCGTCAACTGCCGTAAAAAGATGTATCCGCATTCTGGGCAAGAAAATAGACTGCGGATTATAACAAATGCCTTAGCAAAGCAGCCTTTAATTGCAAATAAGATAACTCATGACTAACAATGCTACAAATTCTGCTGTTCCTCTCTCCGATTCCGTGCAATCGGCGCTCGCCATTATCAAGCGCGGTGCGGAGGAATTACTGATTGAATCCGAGTTTGCGCAAAAGCTTGCGGTAGCCGAACGCACTGCAACGCCATTACGTATCAAGCTAGGTTTGGATCCCACCGCACCTGATTTGCATTTGGGTCACACCGTGGTCTTGAACAAAATGCGGCAAATTCAAGATTTGGGACATACCGTTATTTTTCTGATTGGTGATTTCACTTCCATGATTGGCGATCCTTCCGGTCGCAACATCACGCGCCCGCCCTTAACGCGTGAAGAAATCGAAATGAATGCGAAAACATATTTTGCACAAGCGAGTTTAGTGCTCGATCCCAGTCGTACAGAAATTCGCTACAACTCAGAATGGTGTGATCCACTAGGTGCACGCGGCATGATTCAACTTTCAGCACGTTACACCGTTGCGCGTATTTTGGAGCGTGAAGATTTCACAAAACGTTTTAAAGCAGGCACACCAATTTCAGTGCATGAGTTGTTGTATCCACTCATGCAAGGTTACGATTCAGTCGCATTGAAATCAGATTTAGAAATAGGCGGCACCGATCAGAAATTTAATTTATTAGTCGGTCGTGAACTACAAAAAGATTACGGACAATCACCGCAGTGCATCTTAACCATGCCTTTGTTAGAAGGTTTAGATGGCGTAGAAAAAATGTCTAAGTCCAAAGGGAATTACATAGGCATTACCGAACCTGCTAACACCATGTTTGCCAAGGTGATGAGTATTTCTGATGTCATGATGTGGCGTTACTACGAACTACTTTCCTTCCGTTCCATCGCTGAGATCACCGCATTCAAACAAGAAGTTGCTGATGGCCGTAATCCGCGTGACATCAAAGTCTTGTTAGCACAAGAAATCGTAGAACGTTTTCATAATCGCGCAGCTGCTGAAGAAGCCATATTAGATTTTGATAGACGCGCTCGTGGTGGTATTCCTGATGTGGTGCCGGAGATAAGTTTGTCTGGTGCGCCATTAGGTATAGGTCAATTACTTAAGCTTGCTAATCTTTGCGCTTCATCATCGGAAGCATTGCGTATGGTTGAACAAGGTGGTGTACGCATAGATGGTGAAACCATTAGCGATAAAGGTTTGAAAGTAGAAGCTGGAACTTTCGTACTGCAAGTCGGTAAACGTAAATTTGCTAGAGTCACGCTCTCGTGATTGCCTTGTTACAAAGAGTCACGCAAGCAAGTGTCAGTGTTGAAGGGCAGGAGATAGGGCGCATACAAAAAGGTTTAATGGCGTTGGTGTGTGCCGAGCGTGATGACACAGAAAAAGAAGCGCAAGCTTTGTTAACGAAATTGCTAACCTATCGTGTGTTTTCAGATGCGGCTGGCAAAATGAATCTCAATCTCGAGCAAGCAGGTGGTGCGCTATTACTGGTGCCGCAATTCACACTGGCAGCGGATACCCGTTCTGGTACCCGACCTTCTTTCACACCTGCAGCACCACCTGATGTCGCCAAAAAATTATTTGATTATTTCGTAGCTAGTGCACGTGATGCACACGCCATCGTCGAAACAGGACGTTTTGGCGCAGACATGCAAGTGTCATTAATCAACGATGGTCCGGTAACGTTTTGGTTGCAAGTTGAACCTCTCCATCATTAAAGTGCATACAAAAGAGATGACTGAAATTTTACTCATACGCCATGGTGAAACTGATTGGAATCGTGTGCGTCGACTTCAAGGTCATATCGATGTTGATTTAAATGATGTGGGTAGATCGCAAGCACAAGCTTTAGCACAAGCCTTACGCCAAGAAAAACCCGATGTGATTTACGCCAGTGATTTACATCGCGCTTTTTATACTGCACAAGCCGTCGCTGACGTTCATAAAATGCAAGTGCATAAAACAAATGCATTAAGAGAGCGTTGCTATGGTGCTTTCGAAGGCTTGATGTATGACGAAATTAGTCAACGTTATCCAGCAGCCTATAAAGAATGGCGCTCGCATGATCCCCATGCGCGTTTTCCTGAAGGTGAGCGTGTAGGCGAAACCATGCAAGAATTTTATACACGCTCAGTACAAACAGTGACGGCATTAGCTGAGCAACACAAAGGACAAAAACTTTTATTAGTGTCGCATGGCGGTGTCTTAGATTGTCTTTATCGTTATGCACATGACATTAGCTTATGGTCAGAGCGTCCTTGTGAGATTACGAATGCAGCAATCAATCGCTTAACTTGGAATGGGCAAGTCATGCAAGTAGTGCAATGGGCAGATAAATCACATTTACACAATGCTTTAGATGAAATAGATCGTTAACAGCTTCGTCATCTACACATATTTTTTCTTCTTCATGCAACGCTCATTTGCATGATCTTTCCAGATAAAATAGCGGTTCTTATTCCTAAGGATCACCCTCGTGCAACTCGGTTCTTACCAACTCCGCAACAATGTATTCGTAGCGCCTATGGCAGGTGTAACGGATAGACCATTTCGTCAGTTGTGTAAGGAACTGGGTGCAGGCTATGCCGTCTCTGAAATGGCAGCATCCAATCCACGTTTGTGGGCCACAGAAAAAAGCTCACGACGGATTAATCACGAAGGTGAGATGGAACCTAAGGCAGTACAAATTGCAGGTGCTGAACCGCAGATGTTGGCAGAAGCTGCGCGCTTTAATGTCGATAGAGGTGCGCAGATCATTGATATCAACATGGGCTGCCCAGTAAAAAAAGTCTGCAATAAATGGTGTGGTTCAGCCTTATTACAAGATGAAATATTAGTTGCTTCCAT
>CAMCXB010000030.1 GCA_945883145.1 Bordetella parapertussis
CGAACTCACAACCACCGTAATAGCGCTTCCCGGGATAACCCTCGGCATACTTATTAGTTAGTTGTGAACCCTGAGCCTGCATCACTGCAGGGGATGCATAGTTTTCTGAGGCGATGAGCTCAATGTGATCTTGTTGGCGCTGATTCTCTAGCTGTATGGCTGACCATAATTCTGGGTCGATATGGGCAATCGTGTGTTCTTTGGAAAACATGCTGGACTCCGGTTGATCAGGGAAATCTATGAAAAGCCATCTGATGAGAAAAGTGAGAAATCAGCGCCGCAAAAGGCGCGCACGCAAATTAATCTAGACTCAAAATGGAGCGTAATTGTAGTTTGCGGGATGTGTTTGAGCAAGGTCGGGCGCTCTTTCCACCCCTTCTTAACATGGTGTTTCGGCTACAATTCCATTGTTGTAATTCTTAACTCAACTTATCCACCGCGGAGCCCTCCCCATGATCGTAATGATTACCGGCGCAAGTGCCGGATTTGGCGCAGCCATGGCACGTAAATTCGTGTCGCATGGTCATCAAGTCATCGCAGCTGCAAGACGCAAGGACAGACTGGATCAACTCGCTGCAGAATTGGGCGAGTCACTGTTAGCAGTTGAACTTGATGTCACCAGCAAGACATCGATAGACCATATGATGGGGACCTTACCTAGCGCATGGCAAAACATTGACGTATTAGTCAATAACGCCGGCTTGGCACTGGGACTAGAGCCCGCCCATCAGGCGCATTTAGAAGATTGGGACACCATGATCGCGACCAATTGCCAAGGACTTGTGACCATGACCCGCGCGGTTCTTCCTGGCATGGTGGATCGTGGTCGTGGCCTAGTGATTAATCTCGGTTCAGTGGCAGGCGCTTATCCTTATCCAGGTGGGAATGTGTATGGAGCTACTAAAGCCTTTGTGGATCAATTCACTTTAAATCTGCGTGCAGATCTGGTTGGCACTGGTGTACGAGCCACCAATATTGCACCTGGCATGTCAGGCGGGACTGAATTCTCCAACGTGCGCTTTAAAGGCGATGACGCCTCTGCCGCCAAGGTGTATCAAGGCACGCAACCACTCACAGCCGATGATGTCGCTGAAGCTGCTTACTGGGTTGCGACCTTACCAGCCCATGTGAATATTAACGGCATAGAAATGATGCCTGTTTGTCAGGGCTTCTCGCCTTTTACAGTAAAACGTCAAAGCTAAATGACTAGCAACAGCATGGCAGAGAAAAAGGAAACAGTTTTTATCTGGCCAGTTCGTATCTACTTTGAAGATACGGACACAGGAGGTATCGTTTTTTATGCGAATTATCTGAAATTTTTTGAACGCGCTCGCACTGAATGGTTGCGGCATTTAGGCATAGGTCAGCAAGTGCTAGCGCAAACAGAAGAGCTGATGTTTGTAGTCAAAAACACCTCCATCGATTACCATGCGGCTGCGAAACTCGATGACGAGCTTGCAATCAGCGTAACAGTGGAAAAAATCGGTGGTGCTTCAGTTCATTTTGTTCAACAAGCATGGCGCATTAACAAAGGTGAACCGGTTTTAATTTGCAGTGGCAAAGTGTTGGTAGCCTGTGTGGATACTTATAGTTTGCGCCCGAAAGCGATGCCACAAGCTTTGCATGCAAAACTTGTTAATGGATTGCATGCCAACTAACACAAACTAATTTGCTACAACCCTACTGAAAGTATTCATCATTATGACTGTCACCCAAGATCTTTCATTTTTCACTCTGATCTCCGAGGCTTCAGTACCGGTCAAACTTGTGATGCTGTTATTACTCATGGTGTCAGCTATGAGTTGGAATTATATTTTCCGCAAAATGTTTGCGATACGCAGCGCAATCAGACAAACACAAGAATTTGAAAATATTTTTTGGTCCGGCGCGAATTTAAATGTCTTGTATGAAGAAACTACTTCCATCTCGCGTCAGCGTAGTGGTAAAGCAGGCGGCTTGGAACGTATCTTTGAAGCTGGCATGGAAGAGTATCGCAAAGCCAAACAATCATTTGGAGCGAGTGAAATTGATACAGGCGCATTATTAGAAAGTGCACGTCGTGCGATGCGTGCAGCTTATCAACGTGAAATGGACTCACTTGAATCACGTCTCGCTTTTCTCGCCTCAGTGGGTTCGGTTTCTCCCTATGTGGGATTGTTTGGCACCGTCTGGGGCATTATGAATTCATTTCGTGGATTAGCAAATGTGCAGCAAGCTTCCTTAGCTTCTGTTGCGCCTGGCATTGCTGAAGCATTGATTGCAACAGCGATAGGTTTGTTCGCTGCGATTCCTGCGGTTGTGGCTTATAACCGCTACTCGCATGATGTAGACAGATTGGCTATTCGCTTCGAAACTTTTATCGAAGAATTCTCTAATATTTTGAATCGTCAGGCTCGTTAATGGCTCAACTCTCTTCTTTGCGCAGCGGACGTAGCCGCAAATTTAAAGCTGAGATTAACGTCGTACCTTATATCGACGTGATGTTGGTGTTGCTGATCATTTTTATGGCAGTCGCACCAATGACAAATCCTAGCGTGATTAACCTACCTTCAGCGGGTAAAACAACGCAGCCCCCCACTGACTATATTGAGATATCACTCAAAGCAGATCATTCCTCGGAAATCGGCATACACGGAAAAAAATCTGTGGAAACAAAAAATGTACAAGATTTAGTTCAACAACTACGTGTGCTTCATCAAGATCATCCTGAACTGCCAGTCATGATTGCTGCTGACAAGGACATTAAATATGAAGAAGTCGTCAACACCATCGGTGAAGCAAGTAAGCTTGGTATTGCACGCGTCGGTCTAGCTACTAAATAATTCGACTCAATGTCTTCTGATTTCATAAAACGCATTCCCTCTGAGCCAGGACGTTGGCGCGCCATTATTTTGGCGTTGGTCATGCATATCATCTTGCTACTCATCTTATGGTTTAGCGTCTCTTGGCAAAATCAAAAACCTGTTGCAGTTGAAGCTGAAATTTGGAATCCACAATCCACCTTAGTAGCGCCTACTCCACCGCCACCGATTACTCCTCCAGAGCCTGCTCCGGAACCAGTTAAAACTCCCGAGACTATAAAAAAAATTGAACCTACCAAACCAGAGAAAACTACACCTACAGACAATGTTAAAAAAACAGCAGACATCGCATTAGAAAAAGAGAAAAAACGTAAAGAACAACAAGAATTAAAAGATAAAGCAGAAGCTTTAAAAAAAGAAAAACTGGCTAAAGAAAAAGAAAAGAAAGAATCCGACAAAATCGCTGAGTTATTACGCAAGAAAGAAGCGGAAGAAGCAAAGAAAGTAGAAGAAGCAGAACGTAAAAAACAAGTCGAAGAAGAAAAAAGAAAGCTGGCTGAAGAACAACGCCAGAAACAAGAAGAGGCAGTTGCTGCTCAACGCACAAAAGCGCGACATGAAGAAGATATGAAACGCATGGCTAGTGAAGCCAGTGGTGCGGGCAACGCTGAGAAAGCTTCAAGCGGAAAACCAGATGCCGCTTATGCAAGAAAGATAGCTGATCGAATCAGATCGAATACAATACTGTCTTTGAATGATATCTCTGGCAATCCTACTGTAGAGTTTCGTATCGATTTGCTGCCCGATGGATCATTGCGCGACGTGCAACTCATTAAGAAATCTGGCGTCGACGTTTTTGATCTGGCTGTCAGACGCGCTATCGACCGTTCAGCACCTTTCCCTGCTGATCCTTCTACGGGCAGAGTCCCGAACAGTATTGTGATATTGCACAGACCTAAAGACTGAAAAAGACTAAATTTCATCATGATAAAAAGTTGCTTACTGCGTAGTGTTGCCGTATTGAGCTTGCTGTCCCTCCCGCTTTTTGCACAGGCACAGCTGCGTATAGAAATTTCTGGTGTGGGTGCGAATCAAATTCCTATTGCGATTGCGAAATTTGCTGATGAAGATAGTGTTCCCCATTCCCCTAGCAATATTATTCGCTCTGACTTAGAACGCAGTGGTGCATTTCGTTTAATCGACGCACCTGAAGTGATTGCAGATAATGCGCCCATACAAGTCGCCAATTGGAAATCGAAAGGGGCAGATGCCGTAGTGGTGGGTCGTGTCAATAAACTCGCTAACGGTCGCTTTGAATTACGTTATCGCTTAGTCGATACCTTGCGTGGTACAGAACTCTCTTCCTTTGTCATGACTGTGCAGCCACAGTTTTTGCGTTTTGGTGCACATAAAATTGCCAATGATATTTTTTACAAACTCACTGGTGTACCTGGTGCCTTTGCTACGCGTATCGCTTATATCGTTAAAGCAGGAACAGAAAATAGATTAGAGATAGCCGACTCTGATGGTGAAAGTCCTATCGCAGTTACACGTTCATCTGAACCATTGATTTCACCTAACTGGTCACCTGATGGCACTAAGCTAGCTTATGTATCGTTCGAGAGAAAAAAACCAATTATCTTTATTCAAGAATTAGCCAACAGTAAACGTATTGTTTTGGCAGATTTCAAAGGCAGCAATTCTGCTCCTGCTTGGGCACCCGACGGCAAATCACTCGCGATGGCTTTGTCACGTGATGGACAAACACAAATTTATCTCATCGAAGCCGATGGTAGTAATGTGCGTCGCCTCACAAACAGCTCAGGCATTGATACCGAACCACGCTTTGCGCCCGATGGCCAAACGATTTACTTCACCAGTGATCGCAATGGTGGACCACAAATCTTTCGCATGAACTTAGATGGCAGCGATGTAAAGCGCGTAACCTTTAACGGCTCCTACAATATTAGCCCGCGCATTTCACCAGACGGTAAAATGTTGGCTTATATATCGCGACGAGAAGGCAAATTCCAGCTCTACATTCTGGATTTGACTAATTCTCAAGAACTAAGACTTTCAGAAACTGGCCATGATGAATCGCCTAGCTTTGCACCAAATGGCAAATACATCATGTATGCAACTTCAACAGCAGGCCGTGGTGCTTTAGCTGTCGTCTCCACAGACGGACGAGTTCGTTACAACCTTAGTTCAAAAGTCGGCAATATCAGAGAGCCGACTTGGGGGTCTTTTACTAATTAAGCAGAGTTAAATTTTTAGCCATCATTTTTTTAAGATGACATTTATTTGACTCATTTATTTGACTCATTTTATTCATCATTTTTTAACAGGAGTAAATCATGCGTAGTTCAAAATTCTTTGCCGTATTACTTGCATCAGTCATGGTGTTATCTGCTTGCTCAAGCGTGCAATTAGATAAAAAAGCACCCGTAGATGATCGCACTGGTTCAAGCGCTGCAACAAGTTCATCAAATGACAGCGCAAAAACTGGCGCAGCCAATGATGGTAGCGCTGATAGCCGTGCGGGTGATAAGAATGCACAAAACAATCAGAATGTACAAAATACTGATCCATTAAACGATGCTACTGGCATGTTAGCAAAACGTAGTGTGTATTTTGATTTTGATAGCTATGTCGTGAAAGATGAATTCAAGCCAGTAATCGAAGCGCACAGTCAGTATCTAATTAAAAATACAGATCCTAAGATTGTCATTCAAGGCAATACCGATGAACGTGGCGGCAGTGAATACAATCTCGCATTAGGTCAAAAACGTGCTGAAGCAGTGCGTCGCGCTCTAAACTTGTTAGGCGTAGCTGATTCACAAATTGAAGCTGTCTCATTTGGTAAAGAAAAGCCTAAAGCAACAGGCAGCAATGAAGCAGCATGGGCAGAAAATCGTCGCGCTGACATCGTTTACTAAGACATCATGAAATCCTACGTTTCCTTAGTTGGTTTTGCATTGTTGGTGTCATTGGGATCGCTTGTTACCAATCAGGCACATGCGTTTTTATCGGATAACGATGCGCGTCGTGAACTCATCAAACTGCGTGAGCAGGTTGATGAGCTCACCTTAAAACTCAATAACAAAATTGATCCACTGAGTGGGCGTATTGATGGCAAAGCTGACAAAAAAAGCGTCATTGATTTAGCCGCTGATTTTGATAGGCTGCGTAATGAAATTGCTAATTTACGTGGCCAAATCGAGTTACTTTCAAATGACTTAGCGAATGGACAACGTCGACAAAAAGATTTTTATACAGATCTTGATGCCCGTCTCAGTAAATTAGAGCCACGTAAGATGACGGTGGATGGCAAAGACGCTGAAGTCGATAAAGCAGAACAAAAAGCCTTTGAACAAGCCTTATCTTTTTTCAATGTCAGCAACTATCAAGCTGCTGATCAAGCTTTTACTAGCTTTATTCAGCGTTATCCTGATTCGGTCTACATCCCTTCAGCACATTACTGGCTAGGCGGCATCTACTTTGCTCAACGTGATTGCGCAAAAGCGCTACCCATGTATCAAGTTGTGGTTGCACGCTATCCAAGTAGTGAAAAAGTACCTGAATCACTACTTAAAATGGCAAGCTGTCAAATTGAAATGAAAGATAAATCAGCAGCAAAAGAAAATCTCGATACATTGATAAAGAATTTTCCGAGTTCGAATGCTGCAAAAGTTGCCAAAGAGCGCATGACAGAAGTGAAATAAGTGAAGCAAACTCAAAACAAAGATGTCGTTGAGTTTTAAATCGTATTGCGGTTTGCAAATTATCTCTGAGTTTTATATAATGTCAGGCTTTCCGGGTCGTTAGCTCAGCTGGTAGAGCAGCGGACTTTTAATCCGTTGGTCGCAGGTTCGAATCCCGCACGACCTACCAACATAAAAACAAAAAGCCCCACTCACAAGGTGGGGCTTTTTGTTTTTATTCTTCATCTTAGGCAAATGCTTAAGATCATTTAGATTTTGACCTCTGCTATTTTTCTATTTAAAAATATTTCATGTATTTTTTAAAGTCTCGCCTACTATTCTTCACTCACCTAACTACTGCAGAAAAAGCTGCTGCTGCAATTTTGACCATACTCGGATGTAGGGTTCCCAGTTTAGGAATTTGCCCATAAGGTGCTAGTGGTGGAACAGAAAAATAGTCATCATTAAAAGGAAGTTCAAGTATGCGTTTTAAATTAAATTTCGTGTCATAACTTAAACCAGCACTTACATAAGCGGCAGAATGGTCTCTTTTTGAAATTAGAAATTCACCACTATATAGTCGATTAGCTTTTTGGCTAGTGCCATATGCCACGCTTACAAAAAAGTTTTCTTCATCATCTACTTTGGTTGAAATAATGAGGCCAGGTCTAGGCTTGGGCTTAGGATGAATATTATCGGGGAAATGACACCATACGATTTCACCTGCAGTAGGTTCAGGCCACCAGCGCATCAACTACTTTCAGTTTCAAACAGACTGCTACGTACTGCTCCACCCTTAGCTTTGGGCGCGGTCTTTTTTATCTGGTTAATTTGTGTTTTGGTGAGAGCACCATCATCAGCCTCATATTGAGGTAGAAATTTTGTCGCCAATTCATGCAAAGCCAAATGAATTACCTGAGTTTCATCAACTCCTAATACATTTGCCAAGCGCTTGGTAGTCGTACGAGTCACGCCAGTGGAGCTGTCATTGGCTCGATATCGAAAGGCAATTTGGGCGGAGGTGGATTTCATGGAGAATCCTTAAAATAATTGATATCTCAAAGATATCAATTTAAATCATACCTGTCAATCCAGTCGAGTAAGAGAAATAATCCTCAGGAATATGATCAGGATAACCAATTAAATTTTTGATATTCAGTATGATGATAAAAATTCTCCGCCTAACAAAACCATTACAAGATCAATAAACTCAAGGATCTAACTATGCAACGTCGCACTTTCTTAATCGCAGGCGCTTTAGCTACTGGCACACTGTTAGTAGGCTGCTCTAGCTCTTCTAGACAGCAATTGCGAAACAATAAGCAAACACTCCCAGCAGACAGCATTGCATTGAATGCATGGGTAGAAGTGGCGACCACAGGCAAAGTAACGGTTCGAATTGGTCAATCTGAAATGGGACAAGGCATACAAACTGCTTTAGTCATGTTGGTAGCTGAAGAAATGGACTGCGGCTATGAAAACACCGGCTTTCGCTTCTCAGGCATTGATTCTGTATATGGCAATGTCGCTGGCATCGCAGCGGGTGTGCCACTGAGACCAGATGATGAGGGCCTCACAGCACGCAGTGTGCGATGGTTCATGCAAACTTTTGCGCGACAAGTCGGTGTGATGATGACTGGTGGTTCTTCAAGCATCAAAGATCTGTGGACGCCACTGCGTGAAGCAGCGGCTGTCACACGCGCCACTTTAGTCGAAGCCGCTGCAAAACAATGGCAAGTCGCTGCTAGCGATATACGCGTTGCAGAAGGTATGCTCAGCACTAGTAGTGGACTCAAGATGAGTATGGGTGAAGCCGTTGCTTTATTAGGTAAAGATCCTCAACCGGCAAGTAACTATCGTTTAAAAACCGTAGAAGAATTTAAACTCATCAGCACATCACCAACAAAAAAAGATAGTGCAATCAAGGTCAATGGCAAAGCTATTTTTGGTACCGATGTACGTGTACCTAATATGCTATATGCCGCTGTGAAAATGGCACCCGTACTCAATGCCACCATTGCAAAAATAGATTCACGAGAAGCGCAATCACAGCATGGTGTAAAAGGCGTGGTGCAATTTGATAATACTTATGGCGGAACCGGTGGCGTTGCTGTTATCGCTGATAGCTACTGGAAAGCCCATCAAGCTGTAAAGAAAATTCAACTCACTCTTGTCCCAAGTGGATTAGATAATTTCTCTAGCGCGAATAATTTAGTCGAACTGAAAAAAATAAATGATAGCGAATCAGGTTTTAATTTTTGGAAAATCGCTGATGCAAATAAAGTTATCGCTGAAAGCAAACACACACTGTCCGCAGAATACACCGCACCCTTCTTAGCGCATGCCACCATGGAGCCTATGAATTGCACCGTTGAATATCGCGGTGATAGTGCCACCCTGTGGGTGCCAACACAAGTCCCAGGTGTAGCACGCAAAACAGTAGCAAAAGTATTAGATCTTGCAGAAGAAAATGTGACCATCAACGTGACTTATCTAGGTAGTGGATTTGGTCGACGTGGAGAAGTCGATTTCATTGCCCAAGCAGCGAGCATTGCAAAACAATGTAAAGGGCAAGCTGTAAAAGTAATATGGAGTCGTGAAGAAGATATGCAACATGACTTCTACCGTCCTGCTGCAGTAGCGCGTTTTAGTGCGACCTTAGATGATGCAGGCAATATCGCTGCATGGCGTAGTCAGTCTGCAGCACAGCCGATCGTACCGGCTGCTATGAAACGATTGTTTGGCTTACCTGCTGCGGGACCTGATAAAACAACAGCTGAAGGTGCATTCGATCAAGCCTATGCATTTCCTGCGGTGCAGGTCAGTCATGTCGCAACTGAACAAACCATTCCAGTTGGTTTCTGGCGTAGCGTAGGCCATTCACATCAAGCCTTCTTCATAGAGAGCTTTATGGATGAATGCGCGCATGCAGCAAAAGCTGATCCTTTGCGATATCGCTTGAATTTATTAGCCAATAGTCCCAGAGAACGTAGAGTGTTAGAGCTCGCCGCAGAAAAAGCTGAATGGCATAAACCATTACAACCTACTCCAGACGGAGTTAAAAAAGCACGCGGCATCGCTCTACATGAATCCTTTGGCTCTATCGTTGCACAAATTGTTGAAGTCTCGATTAATGCATCTAATGCTATACGCGTTCACAAAGTAGTGTGTGCAATTGATTGCGGTATTGCCGTTCATCCTGACATCATTGCGCAGCAAATGGAAAGCGGCATTATTTTTGGATTAAGTGCTGCACTCTATGGCGAGATACACATAGAAAATGGGCAGGTAAAAGAGAAAAACTTTAATGACTATCGCATATTACGCATAGCAGAAAGTCCTGTGATTGAAACGCACATAGTAAAAAGTAGTGCGCATCCTGAAGGTGTAGGCGAACCTGGCGTGCCACCTATTGCACCTGCAGTCGCGAATGCAGTCTTTGCTTTGACAGGCCAGCGCTTGAGGAATTTACCACTGAAGTTAGTGAAACAAAATTCTTAATAAAAATCGGTAAGTGATAATTGCTAATTATTAGCTCCATAAAAAAAGGGGCTAATAATAATTTTTTTATAATCTCACGCTCTTCACATCAAACGTAGGCTCAGGCAAAGCTAACTCCATGTCCTCTAGCGTTTGTACTAATAAAGATGCAATAAAAAAATCGCGCTCAGGTTTACTATCAGCCGGAACAATGTACCAAGGTGCTTGCTCAGTACTGGTTGCAGAAATCGCATCTTGATACGCAGCTTGATAATCCGGCCATAGTTTTCTATCTACAAAATCTGCTTCCTGTAGTTTCCAATTTTTTTGCGGATCATCTATTCTTGCTAGTAAACGTTTTTTTTGTTCTTGTTTCGAGATATGCAAGAAGCACTTCAAAATCGTAATGCCACCATCATGTAACAAGGATTCAAAATTGTTGATATGTTCATAGCGCTTTTCCCACACTGGCTTTTTTATCCATCCTCTAACACGTGTCACCAACACATCTTCATAATGACTACGATTAAAAATAGTGAGATTGCCTAGAGCTGGTACCTTGCTATGCACACGCCATAAAAAATCATGGGATTTCTCTAAATCAGTTGGCGCACCGAATGCAATTGCGTGAGTAGCTAATGGACTGACATGTGAAAAAACATGACGAATCACACCATCTTTACCGGATGTATCCATGCCTTGTAAAACTAATAGCACCGCTTTATTTTTTGAGGCGTACAGCAAGTTTTGAAATTTATTCAATTTTTCAGATAGCTTTTCTACTCTTTCATTTAAATCATCGGATTTACCAAAAAATTTTTCAGGTAAAAAAGTATCGATCTCATCGAGATCAACCTTAGATTTATTTCGTATACGCCAAGGCGATAAATCTATTTTATGGTGTGCATCAGCTTTCATTTTTTTTGAAGTTTGTAGTCGATGCACATAGCGTATCATGAACAGTAAATGAGCTAGCAGATTATTATTTTTTTAATATTATCGTAGTCTCTAACCTGATTCTCTGATCAATTACTCTGAAAGCTAGCTATGACAAAAACATGGATGCGCTGTGTGTTCTTAACAATGGTTTTACTCAGCACACAAGTCTTCGCTGCTGGGCAAACTTATAACCAACTAGTATTTGAAAACCTTATCAGTCAAGGTAAAACGGTGGTTGTACATATCCATGCTGACTGGTGTGGGACTTGTAAGGCGCAAGATGTGCAAATCAATGCAGCAATGAATGCCGCTGAATTTAAGGATGTGACGTTTTTAGAAGTGGACTATGACGGTCAACGAAAATCAGTGACTTTTTTCAAAGCGAAAATTCAAAGCACGATTATTATTTTTAAAAATGGTAAAGAAATCGATCGCAGTGCAACTGAAAGAGATGCGCCGGAATTACAAGCTTTTCTGAAAAAAGCGCTTTAAAGAAAACTGAAATCATTACTGAAACAAAGCTTGGTTTCAGTCTAGATCGCCACTTAGGATAGTGGCGCTATTGCTTTGGCTCGCATGCTAGCTGCGCGATTAGCTAGTCGAACGCCTGCACCATAATTCTCATTCATGAAGAGAAATAAGTCTTCTAAAAGCGGGAGATTAGCTAGATAGATTTTTTCTGATCCATTATTGCGACTTCTAACTACATCATTACTCATCATGTAATCGAGATGTATCCAAACCGCGCTAGGAGATAGTCCAGTGATTTCAGCTAACTCATGTTGAGTGAGACCTGCATCGATAGCAGAGATTAAAGCGCCTATTATTCTCAAACGCTCTTCAAAAGAAAGAGATCCAAGTAGACGCGCAAGTTGGCGACTTTCCATGACTTCGCATCCATATGGAATAAAGAGTTTTAGTTTGAAAGAATCATATTTCAGCTATATGACATTTGAACTGATACTAACGAATTAACTAAAGAAATCAGATTAAATATATGTAATAAACTTAAAAAAGATAATTTTTAACTATAAATAAATCTAATATTAATAAAATAATAATTAAGATTTTTATACTTATTTAAGCATTAAGCAAGATATGTTATTCATCTCATAAGGAATTGAAATCTTTCGCGAAAAAAATTTCTTATTGATGCAGAGTATGTAAGAAAGCATCTAGAAACGATGCAGTTTTATTCGCAAATATGATCAAACAATAGTTTTTCTATTGAGCCTGGCTTGATGACAACCCAATCGCCCACCACGCCTTCTTCGACTTGCTGTTTACCTTCACCCATTTGCGCACTAAACCATTTAATAGCAAGTACACGTCGCTTCATTGCACGACATTGATATTCCACTGCATAACCAACCGATTGAAAAGCAAAACCATTACTACGTTTATTCGGTGCTTTTAAATCATGCAAGTCCCATACGAATGCAGTGTCACCCATCTTACGTTTATTAAAACTATCAAAGTACATATCGACTTGATCATTGTCCGCATAGCGTATCCAGCCCTCCGCCCATGCAGTTTGAGAACATAAGCAGCATACGACTGCAAATACAAGTGATCGGATTGATGAGGTCATAGTCATAAATTTTTAGCGATGCATAGCACAAGCTTCTGTCATAGCGCGATGTGCAACCTCTTCCAACCAACCGAGATCCACTTCCTGATGCGCTTCACAGAGAAACCATGGTTCACGTGAATCAGGTTCGAGCATGACACCGTAGTCAATTAACTTCCAAGCGAAATCACGGTAGAGATCACTATTTGTAATGCGCCAATCACGATAATTTGATGGCACGGTTGGCGTGAAGTGAATGCCAAACATAGCAGGAGGGCCTGCAAACATAAATTCTATGCCTGCTGCTGTAAATACCCGTCCTAACAACTCTTGAATTTGCAAACCCACACGATCTATCGTTTGTAATGCATCGGTTTCAGTCAAGATACGTAATGTTTCATGCGCTGCACTTAAGGCAACCAGATTGCCAGTGTAAGTACCACCGTGCACTACACCACCGCGAAATGCACCGACCACATCCATCACATCTGCTCGACCACCAAAACCTGCTACGGGATAACCATTGCCCATTGCTTTAGCATAAGTAGAAAGATCAGCGTAGATACCATAGAGTTGTTGCGCACCTCCCTTAGCAACTCTGAATCCACTTTTTACTTCATCAATGATGAGCATGGTGCCATGCTCAGTACATAAATCACGTAAACGTTGCAACCATTCCTGTGTGGCTGCAATGCTGCCTGCATTCCCTATGATGGGTTCTAGAAGTATGCAAGCTAGATCCTGATGATGCTCTTCAAATAAACGCTCAAGCATATTGAAATCATTGAGCACAATGAAATCTACTAGACTGCGTGCCCGCGGTGGAATACCACCGCCAAATGGAATCACACCAGGTTGTTGCGTGCCATGTGGATCCCAATTTTCTATATCGGACTTCCACATCATTTCATCATACAAACCGTGAAAGCCACCTTCTACTATCACTACTCGTTCACGCTTGGTAAATCCGCGTGCAGTTCGTACTGCACCCATCACCGCTTCTGTACCTGAATTTGCGAAACGCATTTTTTCTACATTCGGGCACAAGGCTTTGACTTGCTTCACCACTTCTGCATCGAGTTCAGTTGCAAAACCTGAGAGCGTGCCGCGCTCGGTAATTTGTCTCACCACGGCTTGATCGACACGTTCATCTCTATAACCGAGAATAATGGGACCATACCCTAAACGAAAATCGACATAAGTCTTACCATCGCAATCCGTTAGTCGACAGCCCTTAGCGTTCTCAATAAAGACAGTTCTATCATCACCCCAATAGCGATAATTTTCAGCGACACCCTGCGGCATGTGTCGCTTAGCTTCTGCTAAAAGTTGAGGTTGACGTT
Source organism: Bordetella parapertussis (assembly GCA_945883145.1). Taxonomy (GTDB): domain Bacteria; phylum Pseudomonadota; class Gammaproteobacteria; order Burkholderiales; family Burkholderiaceae_D; genus Pernthalerella. The sequence continues at coordinate 13,838 of CAMCXB010000030.1, forward strand.
TATTTTTCATGAGAAGTTTCAACAGTTCCGCGATGCGGTTCTGTAGTGCCATGTGGTGGTCTTAAAAATAAACCGGTACGTTCTTCAAGTAAACGAACGACATGTAATTCAGCAGCGTCATCACCATAAGTTTGACGCGCTTGCTCAAACACTTTTTGTACAAAGCTACCCATAGTTAATTCATAGCCCTGACTTTTTGCGATGTCATTAATTAAGCCTAAATCTTTACAGCACAAGGCGAGAGAAAAACTAGGATCATAGTGACCTGCAAAAATTGAAGGCACATCATGCTCTGCAACCCAGCTGTTTCCCGCACTTGATTTAATCGCTTCCCACACTGTATGAAGTGGTATGCCTGCTTTTGCACCCAGCATTAAACCTTCACCTATGGTTGCTGCATTCACAAACCACAATAGATTGGTTAATAATTTAATGGTCGCGCCATTTCCATGTACACCCACATGGAATATTTTTTCACCAATGACATTAAATATAGGTTTGTGTTTATCAAAACAATCAACATCACCACCTACAAAAATCGAGAGTCTGCCTAAGACAGCAAAATCAATTGCATTCGTGACCGGTGCTTCAAGAAATTCACAACCCCGTGCTGTTGCTACCTCAGCTAACTCTTTTACTAGATCAACTGCACTCGTAGAAGTATCAATCACTGTCGTGCCAGGACGAATCGCATGCAGGATGCCGCCTTCACCCAACATAACTGTTCTTACTTGCGGTGGACCAGGAAGTGACGCCATCACCACATCAGCATCTTTCGCGCCCTCTGCGAGTGTGTCAACCCAACGCGCACCCAACTTAATTAGTGGCTCGGCTTTTTCACGCACCACATCATGCACAGTCAGACGATAACCTGCTCTAACTAAATTCGCCGCCATGGGCGCGCCCATATTACCGACGCCAACAAAAAATATACTAGGTAAAGCTGATTGAGTCATGCTGAAAGCGACGCTTTAAAAAAAATTAAATCAAAAAATATAAGTGCTCGTGATTGAATTAGGCTTTATTGAATTCTAAAAATTTACGACTACCATTCATACGATGTGAATCTGCTTGATAGGTGAATCCAACTGAACCTAATAAATCTAAAGCTTCCGCAAATGAGTAGGTTCTGTAATGTATGGTTTGTGACATCAATACTTCGTCACCATCAGCTAAATAGTAATCTTTAATGAATCCATGATCAGCTGGTGTGATTTTTTGTGAATAAATCATGCCATTTGAAATCGGGCTAGCGTAATCATGATGCGGACCTTGTATACCTAGCATTAACTTTCCACCTGAATTCACGTGCCGCGCCAAATGCTGAATACCACTCACATTTGCAGCATGATCGGCAATATGACTCACCATGAATGGTTCATTCTGACCATCGATAACAAAATACCAAACACCACCATATGAAAAAGCGAGGTCATATTGCTTTTGCATATCGAACTGCGTCACATTTTGCTGTGACAATGAGATATTTGAAAATTTTTGTAAACGATCAGATGCAATCGACAACATAGACGGTGTTAAATCGACACCACTGATTTGCACATTTGGGCTACGCTGAACTAACTCTTCCAAAATTAAACCAGTTCCACATCCAATTTCTAGTACGCTAGAAAAATCATTATCATCAAGAATATGATCTACGATTTTTTCATAGTCGTAATAACCTGAAGTCATAATCAGGTCATAGTAGCCCGACATATTTGTGTAATCGCCCATTTTTTCTCCGGCTTACAATAAAAATAAAAATTCGTTAATAACTTGTCTTATATTTAAAACCTAAGTTTTAAAAACAGGGCACTCTTTCAATACGTAGCTATCGCAAAAGCAAAAAAATACCAGCATCGAAACCGAGCTGGTTTTTGATTTTTAAAATTCAAATTAATTTGGGTGGCTTGCTGCGCATCTATTTGCGCGACTTCCATAATCCCTAGTCCTGACATGTTCAAAATTTTATTAAGCCATTATTTATTAAATGAATAACAAATACTGGCTGATCGTTTTTTATTTGAATTACAGAGTTTCAGCGTAAATGGCACAACGGTCAATAAGAAAGCGCATTTTTTTCAGATTAAAGACAAATAAAAGATAGCAAATTTATAATATTTTTAACTGATTGAATTCTTTAGCGGTTCATTGTGAAAAGTTACAATCAAGCTTGCAGTTCGCTGACACCACCGCTCCTCTGGATGCTTGTCCACTTTATCAACTAGCTTTCATCATGAAAATCAGCATCAAACAAGTTCTCACACTCATTCAACGCATGAATAGCTTACTTTTTCGCCTCATAAAAAAACGTCAATCAGTGTGGGCGCTGAGTGTAGTGCTGTTTTTAGGTGGGCTGATTCCTTCATTTTCTAGCTCTGCGAATCTAACCGAAAAAGAGCTCGCAGAAAAATACAGCGCCAGTGCGTGGGCGGCGCGACGTATCTATCAAGATATTCTTGTGAGCAGTGTTGGATCGGGTGAAAAGCGTGCATATATTTTTCAACCTGATGCAGAAAACTTAAGCAAGCTTCCCGTGGTCTTGTTTCTGCATGGATGGCGCGGAACCAATCCTAAGAATTTTGGCGCCTTAATTGATATCATGGTGCGCCGAGGTGCGGTCGTGATTTATCCTGTATATCAAGAAGAAGGCGAAAAAACTTCGCCTCAACGCATCGCAGGCAATGCAGCAGAATCAATTCAAGCTGCATTCGCCATGCTAGAAAAAAATCAACCGCAACTTATAGATAAATCAAAAACCTTGTACTGGGGGTTTTCTATGGGGGCCTCACTCTCCATGCGATTTGCCTTGCAGAGTCCAGCACTAGGACTACCTAAACCAACTGCCATGGTATTGGTCGGTCCAGGTGAGCCCCATCATGTCGTACGTGGTGCTGCAGCCTCACCGATTACCGGTGACATAGAATCATTATCCCCCACTATTCCTACCTTTATCATCACAGGCAATGCAGATAACAGCATAGGCGTACCTACAGCAAGAGCGTGGTCACAACGCTTATGTCACTTACCTTCTACGCACCGTAAACTCTTATTGCTTCCTTCAGACGGAGAAAATGGACAACGCATAGCTGCAGGTCATGGATCACCAGGTGCGCCAGATAGTCGATTTGATTTTCCTGATGCGACACAAGCTGTCCCACCACGCATCAAAGCGAACCGCGGTTTTGAAGAATCGCCTTCTTTGAATCAATTAGATTTTTATGGTTATTGGCGCGTCAGTATGGCAATGCTGGACTATGTTGCAGGAGGTGCTTATCCCTTAGAATTATTTTTACCGCAGACACTAGAAAATAAATTTCTAGGCTTCTTACCTTCAGGACGACCTTATGCGGCTGCTATGGAAGAGGATCTCTGTAGATAAAAATTAGAATTTATTCCTAATCTTAATTTGACTTTTGCACTGCAAGTTTTTGTTGCGCTTGTATCCAACTGAGAATTGAAGGCAGCAGATAAGCAGCACCTTCATCACTAAGGTGTATGCCATCATCGCCACGTAGTCGTATCATCTGCCCTTTTTGATTGACTCGAAATTGCGCAAACATAGTACCTGCATCATTCAGGAATGGATTTGGATCTAACCATGTGACTTGCGTATATTCAGTTACGACACTTTTAGTCAGTGCACTCAAAGCCATCATTCTTTTTGAAAAATTCGGCTCACGCATAGCAGGCATGCCTAACCAGATAATGCGCGCACCATCCTGGCCTAGTAAATTTAAAAAATTTCTAACACGTTCTGCATACACCGCATTCCACTGCGGTGTTCCAAATGCATATACCGTTTTATCGATTTGAAAACCCTGCGCATCATTCGCACCTATGGCACAAATAATGATGTGTGGTTTATGAACTCCACGCATTTTTGGATATTCTTCCATCCAATTAAAAACATCAGGCCGTCCCAAACCTGTGCCTGAACGATAAGCACGAATCACATTCACATTTTCTTCTTTGGCTAATGCTCGTCTTAGCACAGGTGCTAAACCAACTGCCATCATGGAATCACCGACTAAGGCAATCTGAATTTTTTCATTGCCAGAAAAATTAACAGCAATAGGCGATGCAACTTCATTCTCAGTTTTTCGACCTGAACGCTTTCTCTTTTTTGTAGTGTTAGTTTTTGTTTGCGCTACTACAGTTGACGTATTATTTTCTGTTACCTGCAGCGTCGTATCCACTCCTTGCGCAGTGATAGGTTCAGGCATCATGACATTGCCTAACGATGCTTTCGCTTCTAATGCCCAACGGCGTGGTGCATCCAGATGAACAAAGCTAACTGTTTGTTCCCAACCCTGCGTGATGGAACTGGCGATTTCACGTAATACGCCTACTTCTAAGCGTTGTGCCCAAATTGATAAACCACCTGCTTCAATGATGAGTCCTATCACCGTTGCCATTGCAACAGTGGTCGCCATGCGTTTTACGGAATCAAATCGTCTCAACATGATCAGAACTGAAAATAAATAAAAGGTGCTGGCGCACTCGGACCCAATACTTCAATCACCATCAGTGCTAGTGCAAATAAAGCACCTAACACCCAGACTGGGATTTGCATTGCTTGATATTTCAGACGCAGAAAGAATCTCTCAGGAATATATTGCATGCCTATACCTAGTCCAACACAAATCAGCATACCTAGAGGGAGATCTGCACTCCATGCACCAACAAATAACTGATTGATTACGGCAAGAGCACCATCAAAATCAGTTGCTCGGAAAAAAATCCAAGATAAGCACACAGCATGAAACAACAATAAGCGTGAAGAAAATAACCATGCCTTTGAATAACGCCATGCATCATCACCGCCTGCACTCCAATAGTCATCCCATAATCTATGTATGCAAAGCAGCAAACCATGCCACGCACCCCAGATAATAAAATTCCATGCTGCGCCATGCCATAGTCCACCTAATAACATAGTAAGCATGAGGCTGACCAGCGTGCGTACTTGCCCTTCACGAGAACCGCCTAAAGGTATAAATAAATATTCACGCAACCAGATAGATAGCGAGATGTGCCAACGTCGCCAAAATTCTTGGGGCGTAGCACTACGATAGGGATTATTAAAATTATCAGGAAAGCGATAACCTAACAACAGTGCACAACCAATTGCAATATCGGTATAACCAGAAAAATCACAATAAATTTGTGCTGCATAACCATAGATACCTAACAAGGTTTGACTCGCACTACTTCCTGCAGGATGCGTGAAAACATCATCAACTAATAAAGTAGCTAAGCTATTCGCAATCACGACTTTCTTAAATAAACCGACTGCAATCAACATGAGTGCACGTGAAGTTTCTATGCGATTGGGATTCGGCGCGGTATAAAGTTGCGGCATAAATTGTGATGCACGCAAAATAGGACCTGCGATTAATTGAGGAAAAAATGCAACGTATAGCAACACATCAGGCAGGCTAGGTACTTCACGTAACTTACCTCGCGCTACATCCATCATTAATGAAATCGCATGAAAGGTCATGAAAGATATGCCCAGCGGTAGCATAGGCGACTCAATCTCTAAACCTATTTGCCTATCCATGAGTGCAGCTAGATTCACTAAATTCTGCACAAAGAATAAAAGATATTTATACCAAGCTAAGGTCAGTAAACAGGCACTAATACCTAGCACTAACCAAACTCGTGGTCGGCGGCTTGACGCAATGCCTAGCGATGCAATCCATCCATACAAAGAAATAATAAACAGCAAGGGCAGAAAATGCCAATTCCATAATCCATAAAAAACATAACTCAACACCAGCAACACAGTCTTATGCAGCACATGCTGGCGCACCGTAGACCAAGAAACTAGCAGCGAGAATAGGAAGAAGAGCGCAAACTCAACGGTGGGAAAAAGCATGGTTGATGCGTACAGAGTGTATGTGTTTTATTATTAATAACAGTCTAAGGCAGACTTTACCATAGCACCCAATGAGCCCTGATCCAACCAAAATCACTGACTCAACACTAAAAAATAATCATGCATTTACAGAGCAAGATGCGTTATTCTTATTAGTATGATTCATAACTAAAAGCCACCCTTATGACTACAATGAAGATAGCCCTTTTTTCTAGCCTGTTGGGCATAGTGACCTTGAGTTGGTCCGAAACGATTAGTACTAATCCTGCTGCAAATACCGATCGGGAAAATCAACATACGGTGAGCTCGCATCAATATGGCGCTCGTGCACCGGTAGTGAAACGTCAACCACAAACCCAACCACCGGTCATCGTTGTGGTACCTGCTAATGCCAATAACCCTAGCAACAATCAACCACAACAAAGAAGAGAAAACAGTAGATAAAGCCAAGAAAATCTACTATGCAATCGCAACCGATTTCACTTGTACCCAAATCGTTTGGCCTAGTTGAATGCTGAGTTCATGCAATGCGCGCTGTGTGACTCGCGCAATGAAATGATCTGTTCCCACTAAGATGCGCACCAAGGCATAACCTGAATGCTCATCATCGGCAAAACTGACTACACTACCTTGTAAACTATTTTGTATGCTAGTGGCGACTGGTCTTTCAGTCGCTATACTGACGTCACGTGCTAATACCCGAAGTCGGATTTTTTGATGCAAAGCTAATCCCTGATTACGCGTCCAGATTTCACCACCAGAAAAATCACAACGAATTAAATGCCATTGACTATCTATCTCACCCACTGTGGCTTCAATCACTGCACCTAAATTATCACCTAGCTTTATAGGTAAATCGATACGCGACAAAGTCTCGACTAAATCACCACTGGCTACCACACGACCTTGATCTAACACCACGATAAGATGCGCAAGCCTTGCTACTTCATCCGGTGAATGCGTGACATATAAAACAGGAATAGCGAGTTCACGATGTAACTTATCGAGATAAGGCAGTATTTCTTCTTTACGCTGACTATCTAATGCAGCTAATGGCTCATCCATCAATAACAAACGCGGCTTGACAGCAAGCGCACGCGCAATGCCTACGCGTTGACGTTCACCACCAGAGAGCGCATGCGGCTTACGCTTTAACAGAGCTGCTATGCCTAATAAATCAATCAACCCATCAACATCAATACCTTGTTGCTGTTTACTACGTTTTAATCCGTACTCAAGATTTTCCATCACAGTTAAATGCGGAAATAAACTTGCCTCTTGAAATACGTAGCCGATTTCACGTTGATGCGGCGGCACCCAGACATATTCGTCTTGCCACACTACGTCATGTAAATTTACGCGACCTTGCACATTTTTTTCTAATCCAGCTATACATCGTAAGATCGTTGTCTTGCCACAGCCTGATGGTCCAAACAAAGCGGTAACACCTTGCGTGGGTAAATTCAGATCAACATCCAATGTAAAACCTGGCCATGCCACATGCAATTGAGCGAGAAAATTAGCCATGACTCTGCTCCTTAAGCGGTTGCACTCGCCAAATTTGTAAAGTCATTAAAACAATAAAAGAAAACACCAACATGATTAAGGATAAATGATGCGCCTGTGCATATTCCATCGCTTCTACATAATCATAAATCTGTACTGAAGCAACCCGCGTCTGACCAGGGATATTCCCACCTATCATCAGCACCACACCAAACTCCCCTACCGTATGAGCAAAGCTCATCACACACGCCGTAATAAATCCAGGCGCTGCTAAAGGAACAGCAACAGTAAAGAAAGCATCGAGTGGTGAAGCCCCTAAGGTGGCAGCAACTTCTAATGGACGACGACCAATCGCCTCAAATGCATTTTGTAAAGGCTGCACCATGAAGGGTAGCGAATAAAAAACAGAGGCAACAACCAATCCCCAAAAAGTAAATGGCAGCAAACCTAAACCCAGTGCTTCAGTTAATTTACCCACGGCGCCATTCGGTCCCATCGCGAGTAAAAGATAAAATCCTAAGACTGAGGGTGGCAACACAATAGGCAAAGCAACTAGTGCACTCACTGGCGCTTTCAATTTATTTTTTGTTTGCGCTAGCCACCATGCGATCGGTGTGCCAATTAACAGTAGCAAAACAGTCGTTACTGTTGAAAGGCGCAGTGTCAGCCATATTGCTTGTAGCGCTTGAGGATCTGGCATAAGGAATGTTTTAATTAATTTTTATTCTGATTCAAAATAAGTCACTACGAAAAGGCACTGATGATTACGACTGACTGCGTATTGGTAAGGGTGACTTATATTTTACTTGTAGCCATAGCTAGCTATGATTTTCTTAGCTTTATCAGACTTTAAATAATCCAGCAAAGCTTTTCCTGCAATCGAATCCTTGCCATTGTTAAGCAAAATAGCGTCTTGCTTAATTTGATCATGAAATTCTTGCGGCACACTCCATGCTGATCCTGATTTCAATTTTCCGTTTTCTGTAATCTGCGATAAAGCGACAAAGCCTAATTGCGCATTTCCGCTGGTGACGAATTGATGGGTCTGCGCGATATTTTCCCCTTGTACTACACGCGGCTCTAACTTAGTTAACAAACCTAGCTTTAACATCGTTTGCACCGCAGCTTGACCATACGGCGCTACTTTAGCATTAGCGATAGCAAGAAATTTGAATTTATCAGTTTTTAAAATACCACCACCTTGATCGACAAGATTAGCATCAGGCGACCATAAAGCTAAGGTACCGATTGCATAAGTAAACTGTGTCTCAGCAATTGCCTTCGCTTCTTTCGCTAGCTTACGTGGTGTTTCATCATCTGCTGAAATGAATACTTCAAATGGCGCACCATTTACAATCTGCGCGTAGAATTTTCCCGTAGCACCCGGTGTCGCCAACACTTTATGTCCAGTGTCTTTTTCAAACTGAACAGTAATCTCTTCTAAAGTCTTAGCAAAATTTGCAGCGACTGCAACTTTGACTTCAGCAGCATGCACATGCGCTGTAAACAACGCACCTAATAGCGATAAAACTATTTTTTTAGTTAAGTTAAGTTTCATTTTCTATCCAATTAATTAGAACTTGTATTGAGCGCCGATTGACACACCTGCTTGACCTTTTGTACTTTCCGAACAATTTGCAGCTGTTAAAGCGTTAGTACTAGCACAAGTCTGTCCGGTATCAGGTACCCATTTATCATAAATTGTGAATGCTCCTAGTGCGCCAGTTTCACGACGTGATTTTGCATAATCTATAAAGAAGTCCCACTCTTTATAAGGACTATAGGTCAGCCCTGTTGCAAACATTTGTACATCGTTATTTTTTTGCGGAGTCAAATCGGTTACAGAGTAATAACCCATATTCCAACTTAATGTAGGCGTAAATTTATATACAGCACCAGTAAACCATGTATTTGCATTGACTTTTCCACCTGTAACAAATTGACTAAATGTAGCTGTATTACTTTTTGCATTACGCGTCATTACATAACCCACATTAACTGTTAAAGTATCAACCGTATATTTTGCAGCCAAAAAATCAACTCGGTTATTTACAGTTTGTTCAATTGTTGGTGTTGATGCACTGCCAAGTCTGACTTCTGCATGGTTATATCCCAATTCGAAATTTCCATTTTTATAGCGACCACCAAAGTAATAATTTGTCCCTTTTTCATCATTATCAGCAACACCTCCAAATGAAACGCCAGTGTCTATATTTAGTCCATTCCATTTAGGTGATATATATCTGAACAATTTATCCGCACGGTTTACACCACTTGCACCATGAAATCCTACGTAGCGACCTATAGGCTTTAGTCCGCCAAAATTCCAATTTTGCCTTGCATCGAATGCACCACTTAAATCATTTTGAAGATTCGGTCCACGTCCCATAATGAACGTACCGTATTCTTTCGAAATCCAACGTACATTAGCTTCACGATCAAATAGGGATGCACCTGGATTTCCAACATTTGCATTTCCATAACCAGCTGAATCTCGTCCTATTGCGCCTGTGCGAGTGGAGAAATTTGATTCCAAGGTCACTATTGCTGTGTTATCACCATCTAATTCACGCGAGGCTTTAAAACCTATGCGGTTATTTGCCTTAGGTTGATCACTCATTCCACTTACATCCTTGTTCGCAGAAGTCATATTCGATGCCTCATAAAAGCCTAAAGAAGCCTGTCCATAAAATTCTGTTTTAATCTTGCGTTCTTTCTCTGCACGCTGCTCTATAGCTTGGGTCGCCTTTCGTATATCCTGCGCTTGATTAAATTCTTTTATCTCTTGTGCTTCGGCTGCTTTCTTGAGTTTTTTATCAAACTCTTCCTGCGTAATCACGCCTTTTTCTAGCAGGATTTCCAATAACACTTTTACGTCCTCGCTCGCAAGCGCATTCGCTGTACTTAAAGCTATGCATGCACCAACTATCAAAGCAGCTGAATTTTTTAGATTGATTGCGTTCTTCATACTCAATTAACCGTTAATTAATTATTAATACTTCTCCATTATTTGGAAATGTATTTGACTATATTTTGAAAGTCAAAAAAAATGAAATGTCGATTTCACGTACTCACAAAGTCTTTTATTCGATTGAATGACTTAACCCTACTTCCATCAAAATATAGTAAGATACATTTTGCTTAGAGGAAACTATACCTAAGCACATCTGACCTGTCAAATCTCAGCTCAAAACCTATGGCACAAACAAAATTCAATCTGGATGCGGAATTAACGGTAAGAGTGGGCGATGAATTACTCGCCAATTCAAAACGCATCGCCTTGTTGCGTCAAATTGATCAAAGTGAAAATCTCACTAAAGCTGCCAAGCTCGCAGGTTATAGCTACAAAGGCGCATGGGATTCAATTCAGCAAATGAGTGAACTCTCAGGAGGCACACTACTAGAAAGACAAGCAGGCGGTAAAGGTGGTGGAAGAACTAAGCTCACCGAAAGAGGTAAACAATTATTAAAAAACTTCAGCTTGATTCAAACCGAGCATCAACGTTTTATTGCTCGCTTAGATAAGCTTGCAAATGGTTTATCTGCGGATTATGCAGCGTTAACTGAAATTCCTATGAAAACTAGTGCGAGAAATCAGTTTGCCGGTGTGATTGCATCAATTAATCAAGGCCCCGTACATGATGAAATTGAAATTCGTTTGCATGAGCATCTTCATCTCACCGCCTCGATTACGCACGAAAGCTCAAGAGAGCTACAACTTGAAATTGGTGCCAAAGTATTTGCACTCATTAAAGCATCGATGGTGCATGTGGCGACAGAAGAGCGTAAAGAAGGATCTGTAAATTATTTTTCTGGAACAGCGAAAAAAATCATTACAGGAAAAACTTATTCAGAAATTATTTTGCTACTAGAAGAAAGAATAGAGATTGTTGCTACGATTCCTAACGCACCCAAACAAACACAATCGATTCAAGCTGGCGATGAAGTAAGTCTCTGGTTTGATCCATCAAATGTCATACTTGGCATCGCCGCCTAAACAAAGAAATACATTATTTCACAGTGATCTCTATCGACTTACGTAATTTCTCACCATAGGAACGATGCGCACCATCTGCAAATTGCAAAGTGAGTTTATATTTACCTGGCTGTAAAAATACTTCGGTTTCAGTCTGCCCTTTGCCGAAATGCTTATGCTGATTATCATTCGGTATGGTGTAGCCTTCTTCTATATTTCTCGCGTTAATCAATAAATGATGATGGCCTGTACCAGCAGCCATCTCACCTGCAGGAGCGACTTTCATACCTGTCACAGCCATTTTTACGATGAAGGTGGTGGGAACGGTATCACCATCTTTAGGCTCAATAAAATCTATAGACTGCGCAAAGGACCATGTAGCGCATATTGTAGAAATTAATCCCACTAAAACCAATTTGATTTTCATTTTTTCACCTATCTGCTCATCAGAGATTTATAAAAATTAATATTGTGATTATCACTCAAGTAGGCTTACCGCACACGATATGCATTAATTCTTCATTTTGTGTACCACCTATAACATTACGCCAACCCTCTTCTTCGCCTGAGCTTTCACTTACTTTATCTCCGCTCAAGTTTTTCCCTGAAAAGAATTCTCCAACGAGATTTCTAAATTTACTTTGACTACAGTCATATTCTTTCGTAGCCCGATTAGAAAGAACACCACGCAGGGGGAAGCTATAGTTAAGCATTTCCATCACGCTGACGAATTTTCCATTCTTGATAATTGTTTTTTTATCATAAAAAAATTCAGCTTTGCCATTGTCACCATACATTATCCACTCTGCTCTTGCAGAAAAACTCAACAGCAATCCTAACAACAAGAACATGAGAGTAATCAGGGTACGCATAGATATCTATTCCTGTTGAGATTTAACAAAAATTGCTTTGTATAAGTAGGCAGTAGCAACCAAGATAGCAAATCCATAAGAACCGATAGTTAAGACCCAATCAGTACAACCAAATTGTGGACCAATTAAATAGCGAAATAAAAAATACATCACAAATGCGATGCAAAAATAACGAATTTTTATAGCGCGTTTCAATTCTTGGTTTCTCGCTATCTAAATAGAATTCACAAATGTGATTAAAGCTTCACGCTCTTCTTTACTAAAACCAGAAAAAGCATCTCTAGATTTTTTCGCTTCACCACCATGCCACAAGATCGCTTCTAATACATTACGTGCTCTACCATCATGTAAAAGATTGGTACTACCATTGACTTGTGCTGAGACACCCAAGCCCCATAAAGGCGCTGTGCGCCAATCCCGTGGACCCGCTTTAAAATCAGGACGTCCATCTGCTAAATTTTCACCCATATCATGCAACAACATATCGGTATAAGCGCTAAAAGTTTTATTCGCGATGTGCGGCATCAAAGGATAAGTTGAGGTTTTTAATTCTGGCAAATGACAACTATGGCACTGTGCTTTTTCAAATAAATCTTTACCACGCTTGAAAATGTCAGAGTCAGTATTTCGTGGTGCAGGCGCATCAACTGCAACTGACCAAAAAGTTAACTCATCCCATGCATAATCTAATAACTCTGGCTTATTCCCAGGTGGCATAGCACGACAGGCTTTTTGAATTTCAGGACAGTTCTCTTCTATATAGAGGGATGAGGTCACACCCATATCGCCATGAAAGGCTGCTGCTATCTGCTGTTTTATGCTGGGTTGATTCGCTTTCCAACCAAATCGACCTAAGCTGACACGTTTATTAATATCGTCACGCACATAATTTGGACGTCCATTTAAACCCTGTGCTTGCTGAGCTTTTGCAATCGCTAAGATGTCTGCTTCACTGACTGCTTCTAAATAGCCCATGCCATAGACTGCTTGGGTATTACGCAGCGAAGTCATGACTTCACTGCCTATCTCGCCAAAATTTGGTTTTTCTATGCGGATTTTTGGTTTTCTGAGTTCAACCTTAGAACCATCACCTAGTGTAACGATTTCAGGTATCCATTCAATCATTAAGTCTGCTTCGGCAGGCTTAAGGTTTTCTTTCAACCCTACATTGACTGCAAAGACTTGTAGCTGATCACCATAATATGGATGCGGCTTAGGTCCACCATCCGCACCTTCACCAGGGATTGAAAGTTTTAATAATTGTTGGAATACGACTGCATCGCCTGCATCATTAGTTCGCCCACGACCGCCCTGCACATGACATCCAACACATGAATTTGCCAGAAAGGTGGGACCTAATCCCCATTCACCACCGAGTAAAGGAAACACCACCCAAGGTGCACGGAATTGTTTTTCACCTGCTTTAAATTTTTGAAGCTCTACATGACTCAAGCCTTTAATAGGCTGTATATAGACAGCGTTAGGATCAATCGGCTTAGGAGAGGATTTAATGACTTGCGAGCTTGCATTTTTTACAAGCAAACTCGCAGTCACCAATATGATGAAAGACATCAAGCCTAAGAAGATTAT
>CAMCXB010000031.1 GCA_945883145.1 Bordetella parapertussis
ATGCCTGTTACACAACCATCAGCATGGCAGAAAGAATATAGTCGCTTCAATAAAGAGCAACTAGAATTAGCCAAAGCTGAAACCAGCAATGTATAAGTAGCGCAATCACTTCACTGATTGATGTCTTTATAAAATGGGTAATGCAAGCAATCCCGCAGCTCTTGCTACCGGTTCTGAAGTTTTAGAACCGGTACAAGTGCAGCGTTGGAAAGCCGGTCATTTAACTACTGCTGATGACATCGTCGCATTGGAAACACCGGTTTCACTTGTTTATAACGGCATCTCCCATGCTGTGATGCTTGCCTCTCCTTCTGACTTAGCAGATTTTGCCTTAGGTTTTTCTTTAACCGAAGGCATACTCCATGACGCTTCTGAGTTGTATGAGTGTGAAATCGTAGAGCATGAACAAGGTATACAAGTTGATATGCGCATTGCAGCTGAACGCTTCATGCATTTAAAAGATAAACGACGCAATTTAACAGGACGCACAGGTTGTGGTTTATGTGGCGCAGAGTCACTCGAACATGCGATTCGTCATCCAGCGCCTGTGAACCATCAACATAGCATGCACGCTAGCTTGTTATTTGCAGGTATGCACGCCATGCAGAAATTACAACCACTGCAACAACGCAGTGGCGCAACGCATGCAGCAGCTTGGATGCATGCTGATGGCATGATTAGTTGTGTGCGTGAAGATGTGGGTCGTCATAATGCATTAGATAAATTGATCGGTGCTTTAATTAAAGTTAAAACAGATTTTTCGCAAGGTGCAGTCTTAATCACCAGTCGTGCCAGTTATGAAATGGTACAAAAAGCAGCGAGTATGAACATAGGCATTATTGCTGCACTCTCTGCTCCGACTAGCCTTGCAATTCAATTAGCTAAAGAAACGAATGTCACACTGGCTGGTTTTGTAAAAAGTGACTCGCATGTTATTTATGCTCATCCTGAACGTCTACTCGTGAATTAAAAAATAAACTGGAATCAAACTATGGACGCGAATAATCTCATTCACATGGCAAATAAAATCGGCACTTTCTTTGAAAGCATGCCGGATCAAAAACAAGCCTTAGAAGATATTGCAGGTCATATAAAACGCTTCTGGGCGCCACCTATGCGCCAAGCGATTATTGCAAGCATCGATAATAAACAAGATGCAGAAATGCTAGCGATCGTTCGTGAAGCTCTCATCACCCATCGCGCTAAGATTCTCTAAGAACCACTCACCTCAATTGGACTCTATTGATTCACTCTCTCCACTACTGCATCGCTATTCATTAGGCGGTAAAGATCTGGCCGAACCCGGCCCTAGTCAACAAGAGTTACAAATCATTGCGCAAGCAGCCCTGCGTGCACCTGATCATAACGAACTCATTCCTTTTCGATTTGTCATCATAGAAGGATCAGCCCGCGAACGATTAGCTGATCTATTTGAAGCTTATGCAAAACGTGAAGGTAAGTCCGAAGAATCCTGTCGCATAGAACGTTCACGTGCACTTCAAGTGCCTGTCACCATTGCGGTCGTTGCACGTATAGATCTTTCTCATCCACTCGTACCCGCGCATGAACAATGGGCATGTGTAGGTGGCGCGATTACAAATGCATTGAATGCATTACATACCATGGGCTATGCAGGAAAAATGCTCAGTGGTGGAAAAATACGTGATCAAATTTTGAATCAAGCTTTTTGTCATACTGGAGAAACGCTAGTGGGATGGATAGTAGCAGGCACGCCCATCAAACCACCCCGCGCAAAAACGCAAAAATCAACAGATAAAATTTTGTCTTGGTTTTAGTTGAAATCGACTTCATATGCGTACGATTACGCTGCGCTAATCGTCCGCAAAAATTTACCTATAAAAAAACCCCAGCACTAAGGCCGGGGTTTTTAATGTGAAACTTATAAAATTTATTTAAACAATACCGCAGATTTTTGTAGCGTGACCCAAATACCATAAGCAAGTGGTAATCCAACTGCTAACCAAGCAAATACAGCAATCGCTTTGCTGCTCTCGCCTGTTTCACTATTGGTGCCACTATTGACTGCGGCTAGTGATACTTCATGTGCACGTTTTTTCTCTTCAGCTAGCTCTTCTGGCGACATGAAATGATGATCTGCTACAGGACGAACCAGTAAGTTCGCCAGTAAACCAACTACCAACATCCCTGCCAACACATAAAAGATAGGGCTGTAGATTTGATCAAAAGGTACTTTTGCTTCTTGACGTATGTCATGCATGTAGTTCACCACCACTGGTCCTAAAATACCTGCAGTTGACCATGCAGTTAAGAGACGACCATGAATCGCACCCACAAATTGTGTACCAAACATGTCCGCTAAATAAGCAGGGATGGTGGCAAAGCCTCCACCATACATAGAAGCAATCACCGCAAAGCATATAACGAATAAGGCGAGTGATTTATTTGCTGCTGCACTTGATGCAAGCACATACATCGCAATACCTAACAAGAAGAAGATGAAGTAGGTTTGTTTGCGACCCAGTTTGTCTGAAGAAGAGGCCCAGACAAAACGACCACCGATATTAAAGAGTGAAATCAATCCCACGAAACCAGCGCCAATGGCGACTGCACCGGCTAATAAAGCTTTGTCGGCTTTGAGATCAGCAAAACCTAAATCGACTTGACCAATCAATGCGCCACCAAAAGTTTCTTGCAACATAGGTGATGCGGCACCAATTACACCGATACCTGCTGATACATTCATACACAGAATGACCCATAAGAGCCAGAATTGTGGAGTCTTATGTGCGTTCTTTAAATGCACATGATGAGCTGCAATCATGGCATTCGATTTTGCATTTTGTGGTGGCTCCCAACCTTCTGGTTTCCAACCAGTTGCAGGTACACGATAACCAAACGCACCTGCCAACATGAATATGGAATAGATTACAGCGAGTGTGACAAAGGTTTGCCATACACCTGGATCTGTCGGCGTTGCGAATTTCCCCATCAGCATGGTCGCAATGGGTGAACCTATCATGGCTCCACCACCAAAACCCATAATGGCCATGCCGGTCGCCATACCGCGGCGATCTGGAAACCATTTAATCAGAGTAGAAACAGGAGAGATATAACCTAAGCCCAGTCCTATACCACCTATGACGCCCGAGCCTATCCAGAGCATCCACAGCTGATGGTGATAGACACCGATTGCGGAAATCAACAAACCACCGCACCAGCATACAGCTGAAACAAAACCTGCCTTACGAGGGCCAGCACGCTCTAACCAACCACCCCATACTGCGGCTGAACAACCGAGTACAACAAAGAACAAGGTGTACATCCAGCCCAAGTCAAATTGGGTCCAGTTACAGTCAGTTGCGAACAAGGCGCGCCATGTACCAGCAAGCTTATCGCCAAAAGTTGAAGCACCGGCAGCGCAAGATAAAAGCGGTGCGCCATCAGGACCAACGAGTGCATTACCTAATGGTTTCCAAAACACAGAAAAACCATAGGCCATGCCAATACAAAGATGAATTGCTAAGGCAGCTGGCGGCACTAGCCACCGATTAAAACCTGAACCTGCAATCGTACGTTCCTTTGCCAACCAATCCAATAAAGCCATGTGTCCCCTCCGAAAAGTGACGTCCTAAGACGAACACGAAATATGTTATTTTTTACCGGTCAATGCGCCGGTATTCAAAACCTCTGATAGAGTATCGCAAAGTTGTCCTTTAACCTAGTACCGGTTATTTTGCACCGCAACATCTAAGCCTTAACACTATGTTCAAAGTCCGAATTAATCCACATTGGGAAATCGCCAAAGATCAAGAAGAAGCTCTAGATACGGCTGTTTTACTCTCATTGTTACGCGCCATTGAAGAAACTGGTTCCATCGCGCGCGCGGCTGAAATGGTGGATTTATCTTATCGCTATGCGTGGGGAATTCTGCGTAATGCAGAAACCCTATTTGGTCACAGTCTGATGGAAACCGGTCGCGGTCGTGGCACTAGTTTGTCCAAACTGGCTGAAAAATTAATTTGGGCGGATCGACGTGTCAATGCCAGACTCTCACCAACTTTAGATAGCTTGGCCTCCGAGTTAGAAACTGAACTCGAAAAAATGATAGGTAATCCCACTAAACAAATTCGATTAGATGCCAGTCATGGCTTTGCAGTGGCAGCGTTTTTACGGCAAGCAAGCGAAGTCGGATTACCAATCGATCTGCACTATCGTAATAGTAATGATGCGGTTGCATCGCTTTCACGTGGTGAAGCAGATTTAGCGGGCTTTCATGTGCCATTAGGAGAATTCCAAACTCAAGCTATGCAGCACTACGGCAAACTCTTGAATGGCAAAACGCATAAACTGATACATCTTGCAGTGCGAGTACAAGGTCTGTTTGTTAATCCTGGTAATCCACTCGATATAAAAAATTTACATGATCTGATTCGCTCTGATGTGCGTTTTGTGAATCGTCAAGTAGGTTCCGGTACCCGCATGCTGCTCGAGTTAATGCTGCATAAAATCGATATCTCTCCTACTCAAATCATAGGCTATGAAAACACAGAGTTCACGCACTCTGCGGTAGCTGCATTTATTGCGAGTGGTATGGCGGATGTAGGCATAGGTGTACAAACAGCAGCAGCACGATTTAAGTTGGACTTTATACCGCTACTCAAAGAACGCTACTTCTTTGCCTTACCGTCTGATTCACTGGGCAGACCTGAAATGCAACAAGTGATTGAAGTCATGTGCTCTGAAGCTTTTCGATCTGCTGTTAATCAACTTCCTGGCTATGATGCTAGTGAGACCGGTACCATCTTGACGCTAGAACAGGCTTTTGGCGCAACGCGCTAATTTTTTTTCGTGATCACACAACAACACATCACTGGACTGATACTCGCTGGTGGACGCGGCATGCGTATGGGTGGTGTGG
The DNA here is from genome assembly GCA_945883145.1 of Bordetella parapertussis. Taxonomy (GTDB): domain Bacteria; phylum Pseudomonadota; class Gammaproteobacteria; order Burkholderiales; family Burkholderiaceae_D; genus Pernthalerella. The sequence continues at coordinate 4,901 of CAMCXB010000031.1, forward strand.
ATAAAGGTTTGCAAACTCTGCAAGGCAAGCCCATGATTGCGCATGTCATTCAAAGACTGCAACCGCAAGTTGATCGCATCATGATCAATGCCAATCAAAATCACGAACGCTATCGTGAATTTCAGTTACCTGTTTGGTCTGATCAGGAAAATAATTTTGCTGGTCCTCTGGCAGGCATGCAAGCTGGCTTAATCCATTGTGACACTGCTTATATGCTGACATCACCTTGTGACACGCCCTTTCTACCCACTGACTTAGTAGCGCAATTAGTGACTGCACTAGAAAACAGTCAGGCAGACATTGCTGTCGTCAACACGAAAGAAAACAATCTTGTACAACGTCAGCCAGTTTTTTGTTTGATGAAAAAAACTGTGCTCACCAACTTAACCTCAGCACTTGAACGTGGTGTACGTAAAGTCGATCAATGGTTAGCAGAAAACAAGTTGGTCGATGTAGTGTTTGATGATGAGGCTGCGTTTGCCAACATCAACACACTAGAAGAATTGAAACGCAGTGAGTCGCATGCGTTGTAGAGTGACTTTTATATGAAAGCTACTGAATCACCAACCATGACTAAAAAAACTGGCCCTTTAGCAGGCATACGCATCATAGAAATGGTGGGACTAGGCCCTGCTCCTTTTTGCGCCATGATGTTAGCGGACATGGGCGCTGAAGTGATACGCATACACTCCAAGCACGGTAAACCAACTTTTGCCATGCTAAATACGCGCTTTGATGTGTTAGCGCGTGGTCGTCGATCGCTCGCTATCGATTTAAAAAAACCTGATGCAGTAGAGGTCTTTCTCGATCTCATAGAACAAGCAGATGGTTTAATTGAAGGGTTTCGACCTGGTGTGATGGAACGATTAGGTCTATCACCTGAAGTGTGTCATGTACGTAATCCAAAATTAATTTATGGTCGTATGACTGGTTGGGGACAAACAGGTCCACTGGCAAATGCAGCAGGTCACGATGTGAATTATGCTGCCTTATCAGGTGCCTTACATGCGATTGGTGATGCCAACAGCCCGCCACCCATTCCTTTAAATCTGTTCGCCGATTTTGGTGGTGGGGGCATGATGCTCGCCTTTGGCATGGTGTGTGCACTGCTTGAATGTAAACAATCTGGACAAGGTCAAGTAATCGATGCTGCGATGACCGATGGCAGCATTGCATTAACTGGCATCTTTCATGGTTTCATGGCAGCTGGTGCATGGAGCAATCAACGTCATGCAAATTTCTTAGATGGTGCTGCGCCTTACTACGATAACTATCGCTGCGCAGATGGTAAGTATGTGAGCATAGGTGCAATTGAACCACAATTCTATGCACTATTGCGTGAAAAAATCGGTGCCCATGATGCTGTCTTTGATCATCCCCATGATCAATCTACTTGGCCACAACAAAAAGAAAAAATGGCTGCAATTTTTTTGAGTAAGACACGTGATGAATGGAGTGCATTGTTAGAAGGAAGTGATGCTTGTTTTTCACCTGTACTAGATTGGCAAGAAGCGATAGATCATCCTCACAATCGCGCTCGAGAAGCATTTATAGAAGTCGAGGGTGTGACCCAACCTGCTCCTGCACCGCGGTTTTCACGCACGATTCCATCGCAACCGCATGCTGCAGTTGCAGCGAATGCAAATACGCATGACATACTCAAAGAATGGGGCATTAGCGAGGCAAGTATTAATAAGCTAGCTGCGAGTGGTGCAATTTAAAAACCATCTATTCAATTAAAAAAATAATTTATGACTGAACTCGTAAAATTACAACATCATGCACAGGGCCTAGTGGAAGTTATTCTCAATCGGCCTGACAAAATGAATGCCATCACACCGGCATTGTTTGATGCACTGATCTCCATTGGTGAATCATTAATCCATCAACAAGGATTACGCAGTGTGGTCTTGCGTGGTGAAGGCAAAGCGTTTTGTGCAGGTTTAGATCTCTCTAACTTTGATGACTTACGTTCAGGTACCAGCAAACTCAATACCGATAAACTGATGGAACGCACACATGGCGATTCGAATCGTTTTCAACGTGTTGCCACAGTATGGCGTGATATTCCTGTGCCAGTGATTGCAGCATGTCATGGTGTGGTGTTTGGCGGTGGCCTGCAAATCGCATTAGGTGCAGATATGCGCTTCATTACTGCAGAAGCCAAAGTCTCTATCATGGAAATGAAATGGGGACTAGTACCCGACATGGCAGGTATGATTTATTTACGCGAACTCATGCGTAGCGATGTAGCACGTGAACTGATCTACTCAGGACGCATAATATCGGGCACAGAAGCTGTAGAGTTAGGTTTGGCAACACGCGTTAGTACTGACCCTATCGCTGAAGCGCTGCAATATGCACAAGAGATTACACAAAAAAGTCCTCAAGCTATACGCGCTGTAAAACGTTTATTAAATAGCTGGTCGAGTAAAGATGATGCCGCCATGCTGTTAGCAGAAGCCCATGAACAAGGCCGTTTAATCGGTAGCGCTGAACAATTAGAAGCTGTGATGGCTAATCTTGAAAAACGTGCCCCATATTTTGTTGATCCGACCTGAAAGTAAATCATGACCAAGAACGATCCAGTTCAATTACTGATTAATGATGGCATTGCCACCATGACCTTGAATGAACCAACTAAACTGAATGCTTTATCGATTCCCTTGATTGATAATTTTATGTCGATCACGGAGCAATTACGTAAAAATAAATCAATACGCGTCTTGCGCATCACAGGTGAAGGTAAGGCTTTTTCAGCCGGTGCTGATTTGTCTAGTATGAATGCTACAGAAACCCATGTAGGCAAACAAACCCGTGGTGAATGGACCGATGAATTAATGCGTACGCGTCACAATAAAATGATTGCTGATTTACGCAGCCTACCGTTTCCTATTTTGACGATATTAAATGGACCAGTCGCAGGTGGTAGCGTCGGCATCGCCTTCGCTGCGGATATCGTGATTGCAGCACGCTCGGCTTATATTTATTTACCATTCATGTCCGCACTCGGCATCGCACCTGATATGGGATCTAGTTATTTTCTGCCGCGCTTGATAGGCACAGGACGTTCTATTGCTATGACCTTATTAGGTAATCGTGTGAGTGCTGATCAAGCTGCAGCTTGGGGCATGATTTGGTCATGTGTGGATGATGGCGATCTTGCAGCAGAAGCAGAAAAACTAACGGCTCGTTTATTTAATTTGCCAGCGCATGCGGCAATGGAAACCCGCGCCATCTTTGATGCATCACTACACAACACACTACAACAACAACTTGATTATGAACGTTCACGTCAAAGTGAATTAATTGATAGACCAGAATTTACTGAGGGCGTACGAGCTTTCATGTCTAAGCGACCACCTGCTTTTCCACGTTGATCAATCTACGTTAATCATTCTCCATCAACTCACCAGTGCTGTGTAGAGAACTGGTGAGTGATCGCATTTTTATTTAAGTCATGCTTATATTGCTTCAAGCATGAGCATTAGGTTTAGAGTGTTTATCACTAATTCGAAACTTACTGCGTCTATCACCCATGATGTGACGTAATTCTGCAATTGATAATGCACTCACTTCATGCATGCGAATAAGTAATGATGCCGTCACTGGCAAACGTCGATGACGAATTTTACTAATCACGGGTGGTGATACTTCTAAAGTACGTGAGAGCGCTGCATCATTTTTTAAATTCAGTTTATTCAATAACGCAGCCAGTAATTGATCGGGATCATAGCGCTGTATTTGTACGACATTGTGATATTCCATAGATTCCTCATGCAAGTGTGGGAAAACATAATGGATTCTGATCTGATACAGTCTTTCGTCGTTGAGGCAACACAACGCAAGACACAACATGCAGAAGCACTGCGTAACTCGCTGCGTCAGCGCAAGTGATGCGCAATAGGCAGTGCTGTCTTGTATTTGACCTGCTTGAGCGCAAAGCTAGATTTAATGTTTTTAATACCGGGAATTTTTGTTAGATGCTCGAGTATGAAATACTCTAGTGCTTGTATATCAGGCACGACTATACGTAACAAGTAATCTTCATCGCCTGTCATGAGATATACCTCCATGACTTCCTCAAAATGACTGACTGCTTTTTCAAATCGCTCTAAAGCACCCGACTCTTGTTTTTCTAACGACACTCGCACAAACACATTCACTTTAAGACCCAGCGCATGCGGATCGACTAAGGCGACATAATGGGAAATCACACCTTCCGTCTCGAGATGCTTCACACGCGCTAAGGTAGGCGAAGGTGAAAGACCTATCTTTGCCGCCAACCCTACATTACTGAGACTGGCATCCTGCTGCAAACAGTCTAGTATGGATAAATCGGTTTTATCAAAATTTTCCATATTTTTATTCCATAAAAATCCAATTAATCAGTATTTTATGCTTAATTTATGAATTACTGCGGTTTTTTAAGCAGCACATGCTGTCAAAAAAAGCTTACCTTATTGGCATCGTAAAACATCATCGTAAAGTGCAAATGAACGGAGCTGACATGGACATGAGTCAACCACAAAGCATGACTGAGAATCTCGACACTGAACCACAAGAAACTGCAGAATGGATAGCCTCTCTGCACTCTGTGTTGGAATCTGCGGGTCCAGCAAGAGCACGGTTTTTATTATCGAAATTATCGACTGCTGCGAGAGAAGCTGGCCTGCAATGGCGTGATGCCCGCAACACGCCTTACATCAACACCATACGCGTGAGTGATGAACCACCTTACCCTGGTGGCTCTGACGCCTTAGCCTTAGAAGAAAAATTAGCTGGCATGATGCGTTGGAATGCCTTGGCGATGGTAGTGAGAGCAAACCGTGCTTATGGTGAACTCGGTGGTCATATTGCGAGCTATGCTTCTGCTGCTGATTTATTTGAAGTCGGCTTTCATCATTTTTTCCGTGCACGCTCTGCAGATTACGCAGGCGATCTGATTTATTTTCAAGCGCATTCCGCTCCTGGTATTTATGCGCGTGCATTTTTAGAAGGTCGTTTGAGTAGCGATGATTTAACATACTATCGTCAAGAACTGAGCGCAAAAAAACAGCAAGCACAAGGACTGTCCTCTTATCCTCATCCATGGCTAATGCCTGACTTTTGGCAATTCCCCACTGGCTCTATGGGGCTAGGTCCTATCTCAGCAATTTATCAAGCACGTTTTCTGCGCTATCTTGAACACAGACAGTTATTAAGCACACAGCCACGTACGATATGGGGCGTGTTTGGTGATGGTGAAATGGATGAACCTGAATCTTTAGCGGCACTCTCTATGGCAGCACGTGAGAAGCTTGATAATCTTGTCTTTGTAATCAACTGCAATCTGCAACGACTCGATGGACCTGTGCGTGGCAATGGTCACATCGTCGATGAATTAGAAACCTTATTTGATGGCGCAGGTTGGAATGTTATTAAACTGCTTTGGGGTTCAGATTGGGATCCGCTATTTGCACGCGATCAAAATGGTGAATTAGTTGAAGCGTTAAACGCTACCGTTGATGGACAACTGCAAACTTTTGCAGCTAATGATGGTGCATTTAATCGCGAACATTTTTTTGGTCAGACACCAGCTATGCAAGCAATTGGTGCCACGCTAACAGATGAAGAAATCGATAGATTAAAACGCGGTGGACATGATCTTAGAAAAATCTATGCTGCCTATCATGCAGCCGCTAATCATAAAGGCAAACCCACTGTTATTTTGGCGCAAACCAAAAAAGGTTTTGGTATGGGCACTGCGGGTCAAGGAAAAATGACCACCCATCAGCAAAAGAAATTAGAGCGTCAGGACTTACTCGATTTTCGTGATCGCTTTCAATTACCCCTGACAGATGAACAAGCTGAAAATCTATCCTTCTACAAACCGGATGCAGATAGTCCAGAAATGCGTCACCTCTTACAAAAGCGTGCTGCATTAGGTGGATTCGTACCGCAACGGATTGATCCACAACTAAGTTTAGCTGTGCCAGCGATTGAGCAATACGCACAATTTGCATGTGATGCAGATGGCAAAGAAATGTCAACCACCATGGCATTAGTGCGCATGATGGGTGGTTTATTAAAAGACGCTACCTTCGGTAAACATGTGGTTCCTATTGTTGCAGATGAAGCGCGTACCTTTGGTATGGCAAATTTATTTCGTCAAGTTGGTATTTATTCAGCACAAGGACAACTCTATGAACCTGAAGATATAGGTTCAATTTTGTATTATCGCGAAGCGAAAGATGGTCAAATTTTAGAAGAAGGCATTACTGAAGCCGGCGCCATTGCTTCTTGGACGGCTGCTGCAACCAGCTATTCAGTGAATAGTTTACCTATGCTGCCTTTTTATATTTATTACTCCATGTTTGGCTTTCAACGTGTGGGTGATTTAATTTGGGCGGCAGCAGATCAAAGAGCGCGTGGTTTTTTAATTGGCGCTACTTCTGGACGCACTACATTAGGGGGTGAAGGTTTACAACATCAAGATGGCAGTAGTCATCTCATGTCCGCAGCCATACCGAATTGCATTTCTTATGATCCTGCTTATGCCTATGAATTAGCAGTAATCGTTCAAGATGGCATGGAACGCATGCTACAAAAACATGAAGATGTTTTTTACTACATCACCGTCACCAATGAAAATGAAGCACAACCCAGCATGCCTGCTAATTCAAAAACTGGCATCTTGCGTGGCATGCACTGCATTCAACAACATAAAAAAGCTGATATACGCTTACTTGCATCAGGCCCTATGTTAAAAGAAGCTATCGCAGCTGCACAATTGCTGAAAAATTTATTCAACATACATGCTGCTATTTGGAGTGTGACGAGCTATTCTCAACTAGCACGGGATGGTATTGCTTGTGAACGAGCACAACGTGTTCAACAATCTGAAGCGCTGCCATGGATCACACAAGAACTACAAACATCAAATAGTTCAGTGATTGCGGTTTCAGATTATGTGCGTGCAGTTCCTGAAAGTGTCAGAGCATTTATACCTAGCCGCTTTGTCACATTGGGCACAGATGGATTTGGTCGCAGTGATACACGCGCTAATTTACGTGATTATTTTGAAGTGGATGCAAAATGGATTGCTTATACGGCGATGACAGAAATTTATGCAAATAAAAAATCTGCAGAAGACATGCAAGCTATTGCGAAAAAATGTGGCGTGGATTTACAGCAAAGCTTAGCACTGTATGGATGATGCAAAAAAAATTGATATCACTGAAGCGCTTGTTTAGTTAACGCGGTCGCAATGCTTGTTGCGCTATGCGTTGCGCTTTGATGATGACTGGTTTATCCACCATCTTACCGTCTACAGCAATGGCTGCGCCGTTAGCTGCAATCGCTGCATCTAATACACGATGTGCCCAACTAATTTCATCTGGCGTAGGTGAATACGCAGCATGCACTGTAGCCAACTGCTTAGGATGAATACACAACTTACCACCGAAACCAAAACGCTTGCCGCGTAAGGTTTCGGCATGCAGTACATCAGTATCATCAATCGCTGTTGTGACACCATCTATAGGTGCAGCAATACCCGCAAGTCGTGAAGCTAATACGAGTTGTGAACGAAAGTAATCCAACTCTCTATCATCACCTTCAATTCCCATATCTACAGAAAAATCGATACTGCCAAACATCAGCCGCTCTACCCCTTGCGCAGCAGCTAAACTAAATGCATGAGCTAAACCGATACCACTTTCAATTAAGGGCAATACTTTTTTTGCTCCGGCTTGCATCACTTGTGCGATCTCAGCTAAATGTGCTGCTTTAGGCAAAATCACTGCTGTCACACCGGCATGACTACAAAGCTCTAAATCATCTGCAAACCACAGCGAATCTGCACTATTAATACGCAAAGCGATAGGCTTAGATGCATCACACCACGCAACAACCGCAGTACGCGCAGCGTTTTTTTCTGCTGGTGGCACTGCATCTTCAAGATCGATGATGACGACATCAGCACCTGCTGCAAACGCTTTATCAAAGCGCTCAGGGCGATTTCCTGGCACGAATAAATAAGAAACTGCTACAGCCTCTTGCATTCAAATAGCCTTTTCAGATTTGAGTTGAGTAATTCTCTCAGCATCATAGCCAAGTTCAGACAAAATACTTTGCGTATGCTGACCTAGTTCTGGAATCGCATCCATACGTGCAGTCCATGTATTCGGCACACCAGGTGGCAGTAAGGCGGGCAAAGCACCGACTGGTGAAGCGACTTCTGCCCAACGTGCACGCGCTTTTAATTGTGCATGCTCCCAAATGTCACGCATTTCATTTAAACGTGCATTCGCAATTTGCGCATTTTCTAAACGTGCGATCACTTCCTCTGCCGTCATGCTTGAAAATGCTTCTACGATAATGGCATACAGTTCTTTACGTGCTGCTGATCGTGCAGCGGTCGATAAAAATAAAGGATCTGTCACTAACTCTGGCATCAACAACACTTGCTCACAAAAGATCACCCACTCTCTTTCATTTTGCAAACCTAACATCACGGTTTTACCATCACCTGCTGGAAACGGGCCATAAGGGTAAATCGTTGCATGTGAAGCACCTGCACGCGCTGGTGCTGATGCGCCATCAAATGCATAGTAAAGGGGGAAATTCATCCACTCGAGCATACTCTCTAACATGGAGATATCGATACGACAGCCTTTACCCGTTTTACCTCTTTGTATTAATGCAGCCAAAATATTGGTATAGGCATACATACCTGCAGCAATATCAGCAATAGAAGCACCTGCCTTAGAAGGTTCATCTGCTGTTCCAGTGACAGACAAGAATCCTGATTCACTTTGTATCAATAAATCATAGGCTTTCTTATCGCGATAAGGACCATCAGCACCATAACCTGATATATCACAAACGATTAAACGTGGATAATGTTCATGTAAGGCTTCATACGATAAACCTAAGCGTGCAGCTGCACCTGGCGCTAGATTTTGTACTAATACATCAGCATGTTCTAACAATTTATCGAGTATCTTTTTCGACTCTATATGCTTGACATCCAGCGTTAAACTTTCTTTAGAACGATTAGTCCAAACAAAATGGGATGCCATGCCTTTCACACGCGCATCATAAGCACGCGCAAAATCACCACTCTCAGGTCTTTCTATTTTAATTACACGCGCACCAAGATCAGCTAGCTGACGAGTACAAAAAGGCGCAGCAATAGCATGCTCTAAAGTTACGACCGTGATTCCATCTAATGGACGCATAGTAAATTCCAAATCAACTTTTTATTCTGAACGCAAAATCGCTACCGCTTGTATAGCAAGTTCACCCTGTGGATTGGTAGCCCAACATTGTATCGTCTTACCATCCTCTTCAGGACGGGCATGTACACTAAAGCTAGCCGTATCAAATACAGGGGAGACTGCACGAAAATCAAAAGACTGTATGGATCGCGAAGGATTATGTGATCTCACTAGCTCTATCAGGTAGGTAGCAATCAATGGTCCATGCACAATCAGACCTGGGTATCCTTCTACATCGGCTACATAACTTCTATCATAGTGAATACGATGTCCATTAAAGGTGAGAGCAGAATAACGAAATAAGAGAACAGGATCTGGTGTTATCGTGCGTGACCACACTGCATCAGTTGGCGCAAGCTTAGGCTGTGCAGAAGGTGCATTGGATTGAGGATGATCGCGATACACGATGTCATGTTCTTCAACCACAGCAACTTGACCTTCAATCGAGAGTTGATGCGAGACTGTAACAAAAGCGAGTTGACCTGAAGCACCCGATTTAATTTTTACATCCTCAATTCGCGAATCACGTGTGGCGGTTGATCCTATTGGAATTGCATGATCAAAGCGCAATCGACCACCAGCCCACATACGTCTAGGCAAAGGCACAGGTGGCAAAAATCCACCACGTTGTGGATGACCGTCTTCACCTAACATTGATTGTGGACTAACTGCCCAGAAATAAATCCAATGCCATAGTGGCGGTAAGGCATCGCCAAGACCCAATACTATTGTTTGATCTAAGGTCGCTGCCATTGCCTGCGCTGATCCTAAGTTCACCACATCTTGCGCAGACTGTGTTCGACCTATCCACGATTTTAGTAAATCTACATCAAGTTCAGCTTGTAATGATGGCGGCATGGCGTGAATGAAATAAATGAAGTATGGTATTTTGGCGCAGCAAAATTTGTCTGACAATTTGCCATTTTGAAAGGGGGAATTGCGTCAATTGTCCATAATCACAAGCATTACAAAGTTTGTACGACTTCGCATAAAGGCATTAAACATTTATCAGCTTAGATTTAACTACCAAATGAATTGTATTGCCATTTTATGAACAAATCTAAACGCGATTCATTCTTACTTAGCCAATATAAAACCACAAGCTTGCGAGATTATTCTTAACTGCTCTGCGCTTATTGGTAAAATTCTGTTTTTAGCGCAGACGCACTAACTTCTCACATCACCATCCGTGCTTGTAGAAGATAGTACCTGTTCTAATTCAAGCTTCCCACCTCAGATGACATCTCTAGAACAATTTTTATCCAAGACCACCGCGCATCTGACCTTCACTGCAAAAGAAAAAGGCTATAAATCTTGGCATGAATTGCTTCTAGTTGCACTAGCTTGTGTGATTTGGCTAGGGCTAACGCAGGGCATGCATCCTCTTTCAGTGCCGGATGAAGGTCGCTATGTAGGCGTGGCTTGGGAAATGCTGCGTTCAGGGAGTTGGTCCACACCGACCTTAGATGGTCTGCCGTATTTCCATAAACCGCCCTTGTTTTATTGGATCACTGCACTATCCATGAAACTACTCGGCGTTAATTTGTGGGCGGCGCGTGTTGCACCTATGTTAGGCGCGCTGCTCGCCATGCTATCAAGTTATATCTTCATACGACGATGGATGTCCGCTTCTGTTGCGCGTGCAGCATTACTTATTCTAGCAACCTGCCCCTTCTTTTATGGTGGCGCGCAATACGCGAATCACGACATGTTAGTTGCAGGATGCATCACTGCTACGATTTGTTTTACAGCGTACGCAATTTTAGCGATGAAGCAGGGCGATACTTATCGAACTTATTTAATCGCAGCTTGGTGTTGCGCAGCGCTAGGCTTACAGTCTAAAGGCTTAATCGGCATAGCTTTGCCAGGTGCGGTTGCATTGCTATGGTTAGTGATCAATAAAGACTGGAGATTCATTCCACGTTTACTGTGGTGGCCAGGACCGGTGTTATTCGCAGCCATGGTTTTTCCATGGTTTATAGAAATGGAAAAACAATTCAATGGTTTTCTCTATTACTTTTTTATAGAGCAGCAATTTCATCGTTTTGTAGGTAGTGGCTTTAATAATGCACGGCTATTTTGGTTTTTACCTATGGCGCTGAGTGCACTTACCTTGCCGTGGTTTCCTTTATTACTGACACGCTTACGCTTGCCAACTGCAGAGCAACCTGCATGGCAAACTAGTCGCTCTCTGTGCTGGGTTTGGTTAATTTTTATTCTGGTATTTTTTTCTATTCCACAATCTAAATTAATAGGCTATATCCTGCCTGTGGTACCACCCCTAGCCATACTGATTGCAGAAGGACTCACGCTACAAAGATTTTGGCAAAACGCATTTAGTTATCAGCGACTAATACCTGTTATTCTTGCTGCTGGTTTATGTGTCACGCTCATGAGTTATCTGGCAAAAAATTATGATGATAATTACACTCAAGCTTTAGCCCAAGCTTATTTATCTCAATCTCAGTCAAATGAGCCTGTGGTGTTCTTAGATGTTTATCCCTTTGATTTTATAATTTATAGTCGAGCGCAACAGCCTATTCCTGTGTTTTATAACTGGGACAATCCAGCAATTTTGCAAGATGATAAATGGTATAAAGAATTACTCGAAGCGAGCTATTTTGCTACCGCAGAAAAGAAAACCATACTCAGAGCACGACAAGATTTTTCCGCTGAGTTATGTGCTCAACCCGTGATATGGGTATTCACTTTGCAAGAGATTGCAAAAACGACACCACCACTCACATCGGCAAATCTTATTGCTAAGACTGCAGACTATGGTTTGTATCGCTTCACTCCTTCCGATCAAACTTGTTCACCTACTGTTAAAAAATGATCCCCATGAAAAAATCCCAACTAATAGCCACTTCAGTTTATTTGGTTGCGCATTGCTTGCTAATTCCCATCAATGCTAGTGCAGACACCACACCAGGCAACCTAGAAAGTTCTACGGTGGACAGCACACGCAACATCGCAGGACAACTACTGAATAGCTTGGGACAGAAACTCAAAACCGCATTGAGTACTGATGGCCCACTTGCTGCAGTCAGTGTTTGTAAAGAAGCGGCACCAGCTATTGCAAACTCTCTATCAGCTGAACATGGTGTGCAAATCACGCGCGTAGGTACTAGGGCCAGAAATCAAAAAATGGGTATCCCAAATGTGTGGCAAAAAGAAGCACTGACACGATTTGAAGAACGCTTAGCTGCCGGTGAAAAACCTGCAGATCTCGAATACTGGAAAGTGATAGAAACAGCGAATGGCAAACGTGAACTGCATTTCGCAAAAGCGATAGCGGTACAACCACAATGCCTCAGTTGCCATGGTCAGGCGCAAGACATACCTGCTGCTCTGGCAGAGAAGATTCGGCAAGAATATCCAAATGATCAAGCGACTGGATATAGTGCAGGCAAACTCAGAGGCGCGGTAGTGATCACTAAACCTTTGTAAGGTTAAAAACTTATTTATAGAATACGCAACCTATAAAAATCATAAATAAAACATGACAATTTATTATGATCGGGTAAAACTTAATATAGTTGGTAATTTTTAAGAAAAATGTCAGTCTATGAAAGCATTAAACAGGCTAGGCTATAGAAAAAAAAGGAATAAACCGTGTCGATAAGTAATCCAGAATTTTCACAATCTTCGGTCATGCGACCAGTCAATATTGATGGTAGCGGTCAAGCTCATCACGATCGCTTATCAGTATTAGTGCTGTCTGCTATTGGTGTTGTTTTTGGTGATATTGGCACCTCACCCTTATATGCATTAAAAGAATGCTTTAGCCCCGAGCATGGCATTCCATTCACCCATGCTGCTGTGTTTGGCATTATCTCTATGATCTTCTGGGCTTTGATCACGGTCGTGACAGTGAAATATGTGATCTTTGTTCTGCGTGCTGATAATAATGGTGAAGGTGGCGTGCTTTCTCTGATGGCGTTAGCGTTACGCTCTGCTCGTGACAAACCCACCTATTATTTTTTTATTCTAATGTTGGGAGCACTGGGTGCTTGTATGTTGTTAGGCGAATCCGTCATTACACCTGCCATCTCAGTATTATCAGCGGTTGAAGGCCTAGAAGTCATTCAGCCCGATATGAAACATGTGGTTATACCCTGCACCATCGTTATCATCATTGCCTTGTTTGCAGTACAAAGCTATGGCACCGCTATAGTAGGAAAATTTTTCGGCCCCATCATGCTGATCTGGTTTTTAACAATCGCGATTGTAGGTGCACATAGTGTTTGGCATAACCCAACTATTCTTTGGGCAGTCTCTCCCATGTATGCCGTTGACTTTATTCGCGAACATACCTTGCAAGCTTATATCGTGATGGGCTCTGTGGTATTAGTCGTAACTGGTGTAGAAGCTTTATATCTCGACATGGGACACTTTGGCAGTAAGCCTGTTCGTTTAGCTTGGTTGTTTGTGACACTTCCTGCATTACTGATTAATTACTTTGGTCAGGGTGCACTACTGATGTCCAATCCTGATGCTATCAGCAATCCTTTCTTTATGATGCTGCCAGAATGGTCATTATGGCCTATGGTGATTTTAGCGACGATTGCTACCGTGATTGCTTCACAAGCTGTGATCTCTGGTGCATTTTCTCTAGCAAATCAAGCCATTCTTTTAGGCTTCATGCCACGTATGGTGATTCTGCACACTTCAGACACCGAGCGCGGTCAAATTTATATGCCTATGGTGAATTGGGTATTACTGGCCTTAGTGATTTTCACCGTGATTCAATTTCGTGAATCAGGCAATTTAGCAGCGGCATATGGTATTTCCGTTACCACCACTATGCTGATTACCACCACCTTGCTTGGCATCGTGATGGCGAAAGAATGGAATATCAAACCACTCTATGTCGCTTTACTCATTATGATGTTTTTTGTAATCGACTTTTCATTCTGGACTGCGAACTTAATCAAAGTCAAAGATGGTGGTTGGTATCCTTTAATGTTAGGCGCAGTCTGTTTTCTGATGCTTACCACTTGGTATAAAGGTAGAAAATTGCTACGTGATCGCGTAGTCAATGATTCGATTCGTCTACCTGACTTTATTGCTGCCTTACTAGCACATCCACCGCATCGCGTAGAAGGTACTGCAGTTTTTCTGACTGCCCATATTGATTTCACGCCAGTGGCTTTATTACATAATCTCAAACACAATCGTGTCTTACATGAGCGCGTAATATTTTTAAAGCTGTCGATTTGGGATGTGCCATATGTACGTGATGAAGATAGATTAACCATCAACGATATGGGTGGGAATATCTATATAGTGCGTGCTGTACACGGCTTTAAAGAAACGCCTGATATGAATAGTGTGCTGGCATTAATGGAAAAAGTACAAGGGCTGAAACTGGATGTAAACGATACCTCATTCTTCTTAGCCCGCGATACGATAGTGCCGAGTAAGTTGCCCGGTATGGCTATTTGGCGTGAGCGCTTATTTGGATGGATGATGCAAAATGCAGCAAAACCTTCAGACTTTTTTAAGATTCCTGCTAATCGTGTAGTTGAGTTGGGAACTAAGATAGAAATTTAATGCGCCAACACTTTCGATAAAAATTCTTGTGCGCGCGGTGTGCGCTGAGTGACATCATCAAAAAACTCAGCGCTACTGCAATCTTCAAGTATGCGGCCGCCATCCATGAAAATAACGCGATTGGCAACTCGTCTTGCAAATCCCATTTCATGGGTCACGCACATCATGGTCATACCTTCTTGTGCTAACTGCACCATCACATCCAGTACTTCTCCTACCATTTCAGGATCAAGCGCTGAAGTAGGTTCATCAAATAACATCACAACTGGATCCATAGCCAAAGCGCGTGCAATAGCCACCCGTTGTTGTTGACCACCGGAGAGTTGTGCCGGAAATTTATGTGCATGCGCTTGCAAACCCACTCGCCCTAACAAGCTCTGTGCGCGTTGTGTTGCCTCTGCATGATCTCTACCCAAAACTTGGATCTGCGCTAAGCGCAAGTTATCCAATACGCTTAAATGCGGAAATAATTCAAAGTGCTGAAAAACCATACCGACCTGCGAACGCAGTGCAGATAAATTCGTCGCTGCATCATGCAATGGCAAACCATTCACAATAATTTCACCACTCTGCACCGGCTCTAAGGCATTGATAGTTTTAATCAAGGTGGATTTACCAGAACCTGATGGTCCGCAAATCACAACCACCTCACCTTTTTTTACCGTCAAGGAGCAATCAATTAAGACTTTAACAGCACCATAAGATTTATTGATTTTCGACAGATGAATCATATTAGTGGAATTCATGGCTTTATTTTGTAAATGAAGTGCGTTGCTGTAAATGTCTTACCAGCTGAGAAAGGCTAAAACAAATCAGGAAA
Source organism: Bordetella parapertussis (assembly GCA_945883145.1). Taxonomy (GTDB): domain Bacteria; phylum Pseudomonadota; class Gammaproteobacteria; order Burkholderiales; family Burkholderiaceae_D; genus Pernthalerella. The sequence continues at coordinate 20,540 of CAMCXB010000031.1, forward strand.
TAAATCAGTGCTGCAGCGAGATAAGCTTCTACAGGTCGCCCAGAATTTTTACCCGCTATTTCAAAACCTTTTAGCATGTCATAGGCACCAATGGCATACACCAAGGAAGTATCTTGAAACAAGATAATGACTTGTGTGAGCAATATAGGCGTCATGTTTCTTAAAGCCTGAGGCAACACAATCCAACGTAGTGTTTGCTGTTGTGACAATCCTAGAGCGAGTGCTGCCGAGGTCTGCCCCTTAGGAATCGACTGTGTGCCTGATCGAACAATCTCACAAAAAAATGCTGCTTCAAAAGCGATAAAGGTAATCACAGCTGATATTTCAGCGCCTATAGGTCTACCTAATAAAAAAGGCATCAGCAAAAAAAACCAAAGCAACACCATGACTAAGGGTATTGAGCGCATACCATTCACATACACGGTAGCAGGCCAGTGAAATAAAGGACGATCAGACAAGCGCATTAAGGCAAGCACCGTACCTAATACCAATCCGCCACAGCTTGCTATGACTGTGAGCTGTAATGAAAACAATAAGCCGTGTAAAACATAAGTCTGCAACAAGCTGCCACTAAAAAATGTGAAATCGAATGTCATGCTTTCACACCCATTACACCAGGCAATCGTGTCATAGATTCAATCCATGCCATGATGCGATTCAGTGCTAAGGCTGTGACGACATACAGCATGGTCACAGCTAAATAAATTTCCATACCACGTGCAGTTTCTTCCTGTGCTTGCATAGCGAATAAAGTTAACTCTGTCACTGAGACGGCAAAAGCTACAGAAGAATTTTTCACCACATTCATCACCTCAGAGGTCAAGGCGGGCAAGATGATGCGCAGTGACTGCGGCAAAATCACATAACGATAACTCTGAACAAGTGACAAACCTAATGCAGAAGCAGCCTGACTTTGTCCTCGTGGTAATGCTTGTATGCCAGAGCGCACTTGTTCTGCGATACGTGCTGAAGTAAATAAACCTAAGGCTATCGATGCGAGTAAAAATGAAGACAACGACTGCAATGCAGGGATAAACGCAGGGACGACGTGATACCAAATAAATACCTGAACGAGTAAGGGTATGTTGCGAAATAATTCTACCCACATGATGGCAATTAATCGCCAGCGACTAGAAAGCGTTCGTAGCACACCTATCGCTACACCACTTAATAAGGCAATTACAAGTGCAAGCGCTGCAACACTGACAGTCCAACCCCATGCAGAAAGCATCCACTGCAAGTAGGTGATGTCGCCTCCCTTACCAAAACAAGAGGCCGTAGCCTCTGTGGTAATGGTGCTATTACAAAAAAATTGCCAATCCCATGCCATGTTAGCTAGCCGGTTGATCGCTAGGCGATTTAAGATTTTCTTTTAAACGCTGACTCATAGGCAAAGCGAGATTTTTTCCATTCGGTGGAATCGCTGATTCAAACCATTTTTTATACAGCTTGTCAAACTCTCCTGATTTCATCAATCCAATTAAGGTGTCATCAACTAAGGCTTTGAAAGCGAGATCCTCTTTACGCAAGACACAAGCATAGGCTTCGGTTTGCAATGGCTCACCAACAATTTCATAATCAGTTGGATTTTTTGCGTTCATGACCAAGCCGGCTAACAACACATCATCCATCACAAAGGCTTGCGCTCTACCTGACTCTAACAATAGAAAACCATCGGCATGATCTTTAGCGGGCACAACGGAGAGATTTAGATTTTTTTCTAAACTTAATTTACGTAGTTGAGAAAAACTTGTGGTACCTGTTGTTGTCGCCACTGTTTTATTGGTTAGATCACCTAGCCGTTTTATCTGTGCAGATTTTTTGACTAACAAACGTGACTCAGCAAAAAAATAATTAACTGCGAAACTCACTTCTTTGGCACGCGTTGCATTATTCGTGGTTGAACCACATTCCAGATCAACTGTGCCATTCGCCACCAGCGGCAAACGATTTTGTGAAGTCACTGCTTGAAACACAACCTTAATATCTTTTTTACCGGTTTTTTTACGCACTGCTTCTACTACTTTATTCGCTATATCTACACCAAACCCCATAGGCTTATCAGGCTCAGCAAGATAACTAAAGGGTATGGATGATTCACGATAACCTAAGGTGATGGATCCACTCTGACTGATTTTTGTTAGCGTATCCGCTTGCGTAACTCTACTCATCAAACAAAAACATAAACCAACTAATGCAACAGTGGACATGCGTATTGGTAAAGCCTTCATGATCTTGCATCCTTGATTAAAAAGAATATTGATTAGTCACCACTCGCACTGCCCTCTCTTCTAGGATCAGCGCCACCGGATAAGCCATTTTTTTCCGACATGATAGCTTGCACACCACTAGGAAAAGGCATGATAGTGACGCGATGTCCCATCGCTTGCAAGTCACTTTGGTGTTTCTCCAACACCGTGCCACGCTCTAGCTCTGTTTCCTTATTTCGACTACCCATATTGGGTAATGCAATGGCTTGTTGCACATCTAATTGCCAATCTATGACACCTATCAAAGTCTTAGCCACATAATTAATGATAGCGCTACCACCTGGTGAACCTAATAATAAATAAGGCTTGTTCTCTTTCAACACAATCAGTGGTGCCATAGAACTACGAGGCCGCTTACCTGCCTCAACACGATTAGCAATCAGAGCACCAGTTTGATCAGTGGGTGTGAGTGAAAAATCTGTTAACTGATTATTGAGTAAAAATCCCTGTACAAAAATTTTGCTACCGAATTCAAACTCAATAGTGCTCGTCATACTGACTGCATTACCTTGTTGATCGATTGCTACCATGTGTGTAGTAGAAGGTAAATCTGCAGCATGATCCATTCCACGTATTGAGAGTTTCAGTGGCAACTCTCCAGCTGTAGCGCGTCCCATACTAAATCGACTATCAATCAACGCACCGCGACGTTGTAAATAATCGGGTGCCAATAATGCGTGCACAGGAACAGAAACAAAATCAGGATCAGCTACATAACGATCACGATCAGCAAAGGCGAGTCGCCCTGCTTCAGAAAAATAATGAACTACAGCTAAAGAGTTTGGTTGCATATCCTCCAAATGATGCTGTTGCAACATACCTAGCATTTGTAAAACAGCGATGCCACCTGATGAAGGGGGTCCCATGCCGCAAATTTTATAAACACGTATCACACTACAAACTGGTTCACGTACTTTTGCTCGATATTCAGCAAGATCTTCCAAACTTAAATCACCGGCGCGTTCATGCTCACGCACTGCTGCAATGATTTTAGTGGCGATACTTCCTTGATAAAACGCACTCACTCCCTCTGCTGCGACACGTCGTAGAACTTCAGCATAGGCAGGATTTTTTAATCGTGTGCCGACTGGATGTGCACCACCATTCACATAAAAATAAGAACGTGCAGCAGTTTGTTCAAATAAATCCTTATTATTTGCTATCTGCATATGCAAACGCGGTGATACCGGAAAACCTTCTTCAGCTAGCAGAATTGCTGCTTCAAATAAACGCGCCCATTTCAATTTGCCGTGTCGTTGATGCGCTAATTCCAACGCACGTAATAAACCGGGGGTGCCCACTGATTTACCGCTATTGACTGCTTGCATGAACGGCATAGCACGGCCGTCTTGCATAAATCGATCTGGCGTGGCGGCTAAGGGAGCAGTCTCACGACCATCAATGGTTTCAAGCTGCTTATGCTTGGCATTGAATACCACCATAAATGCACCACCGCCTAAGCCGGATGATTGCGGCTCAACTAAACCCAAGACTAATTGCATAGCAATTGCAGCATCAACTGCACTGCCACCTTCACTCAAAATAGCTCGCCCCGCTTCGGTGGCTAGTGGATTAGCTCCTGCCGCCATGTAATGCTTGGCACGAACCAGCTGGTTAGCTTTTGAACCAGTGGCAGCCTCAGGATTACTATCTGCCGAGACTGGTGCGGCAAGCAGCAAGCTAGTCTGACCTATAAAAAATAGGCATACACATAACTTAGCTAAAAACCGTCCTAAAAGTGGCTGAAAACAAGTCATACAGAGGGTAATCTCAGGGGCAAAAATATGCATTGTGGAAACATCTACGGTATTATGTTGCATAAAGAATAGTACAGTGCGTAAAAGTCTGATGGCGAGTCTTCATTTCAGTCTCCTGCTGTCGATTATTGAGCACGGTACCTGTAGCGAGAGAAGTCATCATGGCTGAAGAAAAACCAGAAGATCAAAAAGAAGACGCTAAGCCAGCAGAAGGTGGAGAGGCGGCTGCGGCCGCACCTGCAGTCCCTGCAGATAATCTCCCGCCGCTAGAACCCATTGTTGTTAAGAAAAAGGTCGAAGGCGACCATGCCGGTGCGCATGGTGGTGCTTGGAAAATTGCGTTGGCCGACATGATGACGGCGATGATGGCCTTCTTCTTACTCATGTGGCTGTTATCAGCCACCAATGAAGACCAGCGTAAAAGTATTGCGGAATACTTCAAACCGACTTCCCATAGTGCCGTAAAAATGAGTGATTTAGCAGGCTCCGGTGGCATCATGGGTGGACAGTCTCTGCTTGATCCTGATGGCATGCCCTATGCAGGACAACGTACCTCATTCTTAAAACGTGAAACACCACGCGCAGAGAATGGCACCAAATCAGATACAGGCAGTGCCAACAATAGCGAAAATAATAAAAATGCGAGTGACTTGTCAGCTGAAGAAAGACAAAAAATTTCTGCTGAAACGGATAAGCAAAACTTTGACAAGTTAGAAAAAGAAGTCAAAGAGAAGATGGCTGAAAATAAGGATTTCGAAAAAATCAAAGATCAAGTGCAATTCATACGTGAAAAAGAAGGTTTACGTATTGAGATTATTGATAAAGCAGATTTCTCCATGTTTGGTCTGGGTACAACAGGCATGGCACCTAAGGCACAGGCTCTAATAAGAGAAGTCGCGAAATCCGTAGCCAATTTACCTAACAAGGTTGCTGTGCGTGGTCATACCGATAGCCTTGCCTTCGCTGGGTCAGAGAGAAATAACTGGTCACTCTCTGGTGAGCGTGCAGAAGCAACGCGACGTTTGATGGAATCAGGTGGATTGAATGAAGATCGATTTGCGCGTATTGAAGGCGTAGCAGACACCGCTCCTTTTAATCCTAAAGACCCTGCTGATCCTCGCAACCGACGAATTAGCATTATGTTGATGTATCAGGATCCGAATGCTCAGCAAGCCAAACAATAAAACTCTTGCTGTTGCTATTTCTATTCCTAGCGTTCGTACTCGATTATGAAACATAAACTGATTGCTCCTTTGTTGTTAACTAGCCTGCTACTGAATGTCAATAGCAACGCACAAAACACACCTGCTCCCGCTAACACAGCTAAGCCTGCAACAGCACCTGCTGCAACACCGACTGCAAATCCAACACCTGCAACACCGACTGCAAATCCAACACCGGCTGCTGCACCTGCTTCAAATACACCTGCAGCTGCCGCTAAGCCTAGCGACAACAAAGCTGCTGAGGTGAAAGCGCCGGATACTAAAGCGCCGGATGCGAAAGCAGATGTGAAGAAAGAAGAACCAAAAAAGGACGATCCTAAACAAGATCAAGCTGATGCTGCTAAAAAAGCGGCCGATAGCAAAAAACCGAAAGAGAATAAAAAAGATAAAGCAGGTAAGGATGGCGATGCTGTCGCAGACGCTCCACCCAAAAAACCTTCATTGAAAACGCCTTGTCCGATTGGTGCTTTTCGTGTCATTGGAATGGAAACCACAGATGCTGAAGCGAGACGAGAAAAAGCGCTCAAGTGGTTAGCTAAAAATGGACCTGATTGCGCGCCTGAGAAGTTAGTTGCACTACGCAATAATCGAGCGCAATGGATGGGAGCGGCAGACTCGACCGAGGTAGCAGGTGCGATCGATACCTTAATAGAATCTATTACCGAAGGTAATCCTGATGGTATAAATCTT
>CAMCXB010000032.1 GCA_945883145.1 Bordetella parapertussis
CGAAATTAGGCCCCATAGTTCTCTCGGATATAAGCCGCCAGCACCACAAACGCTAGTGCCTCGATTCGTCCAGAAGCAGGCAGTATCAGTGCAATGATTTATGATGTAGAACTCCCTTATCTTGTGGTCCTAAACTAACAGCAGATCAGAATGGTTTTATGACTGAGTATGCCTAGCGCACTTGTATCAGGTATCCATCGTATATCAACTAAAACATTGCTTAACAAGCTGCGTATTTTTTGTAGTGTGTTGAATTCTGATAGAGGTAGGGCTAACCAGATTTCTTGAATATTATGTTTTTTAACAGCGGCGGGAATATCTTCTAAATGTGGAATGCTCGCTATGTTGGTGGTGGGTTCAGTTGCTCCATGAATAGCGCTGACTTCATAGCCTGCCCAATGATGTAGTTGTGCACGTTGATGAATTTCTTTGCCCACTGATCCATAGCCAATGATGAGTACACGTTTATTCATACAATCAGTATGATTGATGGTGGCGATAAGTGAGTGAACGACGGGTCGTATCACAATAATGGCAAGTATAGTTAAGCCTGCCCAATAAGCCATCCAGAGCCGTGATAAATCATCTACACCGCGGATTAAAAAACTTAAAATTAAACCTGTTGCAAGTACAGCAAAGATGGCAGAAGCCGTAAGTATGAATTGATGACTGATGGTTTTTCCACGCCATGCTTGGTATAAATCAAACTGAGAAAAAATAGCAGGTGAGAGTGCGGTACAAAAATACAAAGTCGTTTGATGTATCTGCGCTAAGTCATCGACGGTGCTTGAATAGCGTATTAAGGCAGCTAAATGTCCCATGCAATACAACATCAACACATCCAGAATGCGGATTAAGCATTCAGTCTTAGGTGTCTGTGTATTTTCTAATACTTGCATGACATCTGATCGTCTCGATTTAATTACTTATTTTCATTTTTATGTTCTATCTGTCTTCTGATAGAACCTTTATCATCGATACTAGTGCGTAATGACTGAACTGATTGATGAGATGTCAGTGAGCTTGGTACATATCAAGCCAGTGAACCAAAAGAATTTGATGCAGCGCACTTTGCCTTACGTGTAGTGTGATTAGGCGCCATGCTAATTTATTGGCAATTTTTAAGTGCTTAGCCAGATGCGATATCATGCGCGGCATGACAAATCCAGACACACCTAAAGACAATTCAAAAGACAACGCAGCTAGCTTATATGGGTTAGTTGGCGGCGATCAAAAATTGCGAGAATTAGTTGATCGCTTCTATGATTTGATGGATTTAGAGCCTGATTTTGCGTCACTGCGCGCTATGCATCCTCCTAGCTTAGATATGTCACGTGACAAGCTCTATCATTTTTTATCTGGCTGGACCGGTGGACCGGATTTATACACACCACGATATGGCAATGCTTTTTTGCGAGCGCGGCATTTACCTTTTGCGATTGGTACTTCAGCGCGTGATCAGTGGCTGACTTGTATGGTGTTGGCGATGCAGGAATGTGAGATTAGTGAAGATAAGCAGGATATTTTGTTAGAAGCTTTTTTTAGAACTGCTGACTGGATGCGTAATAAGCCCGATAACTAATTGTTTGCCGGTGACTTTTTAAAGCAGACCTTCGAATGGAATCACTTCTACGCTAGCACCGGCTGCAATATCACCTTGATCATGCTGCAGTATTACCATGCAGTTTGCTTCTGACATAGAACTGAGTATGCCTGAGCCTTGTGAGCCCGTGATACGCACTTGTTGTTTACCGTGTTCATCAAAAAATAAAATACCGCGTTGATATTCTGTTCTGCCTAATTTTTTTCTTATCGCATGCGCGCTTGTAACTTGCATAGGATGTATGTCAGTTTTACTGCGGCCACTGAGTTGATATAAAGCAGATCGCACAAAAAAATAAAAAGTCACCATGACTGCAACGGGATTGCCTGGTAAACCAAATAAGACAGCACTATGTTCACCGGATGTGATTTTTCCAAATGCCATAGGTCGCCCTGGACGCATAGCTATTTTCCAGAACAAGACATCCCCTAACTTAGCCATCAAGCTGCGTGTGTAATCGGCATCTCCACCGGATACACCACCTGAGGTGAGGATGACATCAGCTTGGCTACAAGCTTCGCGCAAGGTCGCTTCTAATGCAATCGGATCATCTTTCACTACACCCATGTCTATGGCCGTAACGCCCATTTTTTGTAGCATGCCCTGTAGTGTGTAGCGATTACTGTCGTAGACACAGCCTTCTGGTAAGGCTTCACCTAGAGAACGTAATTCATCACCGGTTGAAAAAAAAGCCACGCGTAGTTTTCTTTTGACGCTGACTTTAGCAATCCCTAAGGAAGCGATCAGTCCTAGATCTGCTGGGCTGAGTAATTTTCCTGCTAAAAGTGCAGGTTTATCTTTGGCGAGGTCCTCGCCTTTAAGGCGACGGTTGGCTCCAGCACTAATCAGTTTGCTAGAAAATGAAATCGTTTCTTCGCTATCGTGTTTATGCAGTGTGATGAGTTCTTGTGGAATCACAGTGTCACACTCATCTGGCATTTGTGCACCAGTCATAATGCGTATGCATTCATTCGTTTGCACAGTGCCAGTAAATTTTTTACCTGCAACGGCAAGTCCTACGACTTGATATTTTGTGTTGATTGAGTTGGCTAAATCCGCACTACGTAAAGCGTAGCCATCCATGGCGGCGTTATCATGCGCAGGCACATGAATAGGCGAAATGATGTCGGTTGCAAGAACACGATGGAGTGCATCGCTTAATGCGACGGTTTCACTTTCTTGCAGTGGAACTAGATGTTGTTGAATCAGGGATTGCATAGTAGCGACCGGCAATCCCTTGCTTTGCTCATGTGCTTGCGTTTGAGTGATCTCTGAGTGTGATGGTTTCAGCATAGACTTACAGAGAGAAATGAAACGCTGGGTGATGAATTAAATAGTGATGACGAAATTTTTTTACTTAGCCGCCTATGTAAGACATTTCCACTTTACGAATAGGCTGCGAATTTTCGTTAGTTTGACTGGTACGTAGTTCAGAATAGCGATCATCACGTTGTTTCCAAATATGGGAAACTGCTGCAATGATTTGCTCATCCGTGTAGTTGTTACGTAGTAGAGCACGTAAATCATGTCCTGCCGTCGCAAATAAGCAGGTAAATAATTTACCCTCGGTGGAAAGTCGCGCACGATTGCAGTCACTACAAAATGCTTGTGTCACACTCGAGATGACACCCACTTCACCAACGCCATCGGCATAAGCCCAACGTGCAGCAGTTTCACCAGTGTAGTTAGGTTCAATTTCCTTTAATGGCATGCTGGCATGAATGCGTCGTATCACTTCAGCTGAAGGAATGACTTCATCCATTTTCCATCCGTTCGATGCGCCGACATCCATGTATTCAATAAAACGCAGGATGACAGGTTTATCTTTGAAGTAGCGTGCCATAGGTACGATCTCTTGATCGTTGACACCTGCTTTGACGACCATATTGACTTTAATTGATTCTAAACCTACTGCATGCGCAGTATCTATGCCGTTCAGTACATCAGAAACTGGGAAGTCCACATCATTCATGCGTTGAAAAGTTGTCTCATCGAGTGAATCGAGTGAAACAGTGACGCGTTTTAAACCTGCATCTTTTAATGATTGCGCTTTTTTCGTTAATAAGGAGCCATTGGTAGTCATGGTGAGATCTAGCGGCTTGCCATTCAGCGTAGTGAGGCTAGCTAGCATCTCTATTAATTTCTCAATATTTTTTCTGAGCAGAGGCTCGCCACCGGTGAGACGAATTTTTTCTACGCCATGTGCAATGAAAATTTTTGTAATACGTGTGATTTCTTCAAACGACAATAAAGATTGATGCGGGAGATAGGCATAGTCTTTATCAAATATTTCCTTAGGCATGCAATACACACAGCGGAAATTACAGCGGTCTGTCACCGAGATACGTAAATCGCGTAAAGGACGCGCTAGTTTGTCAGACAGCAGGCCATTCGCTGCTTCAGGTTGTGCCGGCACGAAAGGCGTCGCATGTGCATAGCGCAGGTCGGCAACTGGGATAAATCGTTGAGTCATTGATAGCTTAATTCTTTTAGTTTTTTAATTACTGTTTGCGTAATGTCAGGCAAGAGGCAGATAAGATACCACGAGCCCTGCAAGCGCACAGAGTGCTATGAGTTTTATTGTGCTGAGTTTGAAGCGCCACAGCGCGAGTGCTGCAAGAATGGCAATACTTAAGGAGACCAGATCCCAGTTTCCTAGCGGCTGCGATATATGAAAGACATGTTCTGCAAAAAATACAGCCAAACTGAGAATCACACCCACCAACGCAGCTGAAATCGCAGTCAGTGGTGCAGTGAATGTAATGTTATTTCTGGTTGCTTCCACCAATGGTGCACCGGCTAATATGAAAATAAACGAGGGTAGGAAGGTGAAAAATGTAGCGACTGTGGCACCGGCTACACCTGCTAACAATAAATGACTAGCGCCGAAAATTTCTTTACTCCAGCCGCCGACGAAGCCTACAAATGCCACGATCATAATTAAGGGACCAGGTGTGGTTTCACCTAATGCCAGTCCATCTATCATTTGTTCAGGACTTAACCATTCAAAATGCGTGACCGCTCCTTGATAGACATAAGGCAGTACTGCATAGGCGCCACCAAAAGTGAGCATGGCTGCTTTGGTAAAAAACCAGCTCATTTGTGTAAGCGTATGTGTCCAACTTGTTAGCGCTATCAGTATTCCCCACACGCTGAGTCCTAATGTGATACCCACTCCAACCACGATGAAAAATTTTCGCCCTATGAATTGCGCATGATCTGGTGAAATTGTATGGTCATCAATCAGTGCAGGACCAGACGTTTTTTTACTCGCGCTATGTCCACTACCTAACTGAAATTGATTTGGTAATACACGACTACCAATGATGCCGAATAAAGCTGCAATTAATACAATCAAAGGAAAGGGACATTGAAACAGGATGATGGCTATAAAAGCCAGACTTGCTATGCCAATTAACCAGCGATTTTGTAAGCTGCGTGTGCCTATACGCAGAGCCGCTGCTAATACAATCACGACAATGGCAGGTTTAATGCCGAACAGGATGCCGGCAATAATGGGTAGATCACCAAAGGAAAGATAAATCCAAGAGAGTGCAATCAGTATGATGAGTGAAGGTAAAACAAATAAAACGCCGGCGATGATGCCACCGATTGAGCGATGCATGAGCCAACCTATATACACAGCTAATTGCATAGCTTCAGGACCAGGCAACAACATGCAGTAATTGAGTGCATGTAAAAAACGTTGTTCAGATATCCAACGCTTACGTTCCACTAAATCCGTGTGCATTAAGGCGATTTGACCTGCGGGACCACCAAAGCTAATAAAGCCTAACTTAAACCAATACCAGAAAGCTGCTGTCAGACTGACTGCAGCAGGTGCTTCTGGTGTTGCTTCATGCGCTGATGCATTCATTACATGTTGGGATAATTAGGACCGCCGCCACCTTCTGGGGTAACCCACACAATATTTTGCGTAGGATCTTTGATGTCACATGTTTTGCAATGCACGCAATTTTGCGGATTGATTTGTAATTTATCTTCACCTTCTTCACTGCGCACATATTCATACACACCTGCTGGGCAGTAGCGTGACTCTGGGCCAGCGTAACGTGCCAGATTCACATTCACAGGTAGTGCAGTATCTTTTAATGTGAGATGAGCAGGCTGATGTTCAGTGTGATTGGTGTTAGAAATAAAAACAGAAGTGAGTCGATCAAAGGTGAGTTTGTTATCAGGTTTTGGATAAGTGATCGGTGTGCATTCAGCAGCAGGCTTTAAGCATTCATGATCAGCATGTGTGTGATGCAATGTCCATGGTGCTTTACCTCTGAACAGGACTTGGTCTATGCCGACCATTACTGTGCCTGTTAACAAACCTTTACTCATCAATGGTTTGAAGTTACGTGCGACATGCAATTCTTCATGTAACCATGATTGTTCAAAAGACTTGGAATAGTCAGTGAGTTCATCTTGCGCACGACCTGCGTTGAGTGCATCGAATGCTGCTTGCGCTGCCAACATGCCGCTCTTAATTGCAGCATGACTTCCTTTAATACGGCTCGCATTTAAAAAGCCTGCATCACAACCAATTAATGCGCCACCAGGGAAGGTGAGTTTAGGTAAGGATTGCAATCCACCTGCAGTAATGGCACGTGCACCATAAGAGAGTCGTTTGCCACCTTCAAAAAAACCTCGAATGGCAGGATGGGTTTTATAACGCTGAAATTCTTCGAACGGTGAGAGATAAGGATTTTCATAAGCAAGTCCGACCACATAGCCAACCGCAACTTGATTATTTTCTAGATGATAGAGGAATGATCCGCCATAAGTGCTGTTATCCAGTGGCCAGCCTGCAGTGTGTACGACTAAACCTTGTTGATGTTTTGCCGGATCGATTTCCCATAATTCTTTTAAACCTATGCCATAGGTTTGTGGATCGCGACCTTTATCGAGTTGATAGCCGCTAATTAGTTGTTTACCTAAATTACCGCGTGCACCTTCAGCAAATAAGGTGTACTTCGCGCGCAATTCCATACCGAGTTGAAACGCATCAGTAGGTGTGCCATCTTTATCGACGCCCATATTGCCGGTTGCAACACCAACAACGGCGCATTGATCGTCATATAAAATTTCAGCAGCGGCAAAGCCGGGAAAAATTTCTACGCCAAGTACTTCTGCTTGTTGACCTAACCAACGCACCACATTGCAGAGTGAGATGACGTAGTTACCATGATTTTGAAAACAACCCGGCAGCATCCAATTAGGTGTTTTGATGGATCCGGTTTCTGTTAAAAATAGAAAGCGATCTTCTGATACTGGTGTGTTGAGCGGTGCGCCGCGTTCTTTCCAATCCGGTATGAGTTCAGTGAGCGCTTGTGGATCCATGACTGCGCCAGACAAGGTGTGAGCACCAAGTTCGCCACCTTTTTCTAACACGCAAACAGTGATTTCTTTATTTTGCTGCGCTGCTAGTTGTTTGAGTTGTATAGCAGCGGCTAAGCCTGCAGGACCACCGCCGACGATGACAACGTCATATTCCATCGCTTCGCGTGGGCCAAATTGCTCTAAGAATTGGGGATTTTGACTGGGGCTCATGATGGCTATTGAGATTAAATGATGACTATTTAAATTGAATGATGACTAGTGATAATGAATGTTGAATGCGTAAAAGAATGCGAGGCTGACGAAATAATCGTCATAGTACAAGCTTAATGTCACCTTTTTTATCGTCTTTTTTGACGGCTATAAATAGGGGATTTATGTAATGATACGGGCTTCTTGAATTTAGGCCAAAACTTCATTGGGAGAAATCGTGAGCACAGAAGTCAATTTCAGTGGAAAAGTCGCTTTTGTGACGGGCGCGTCGAGTGGTTTAGGGACGCGATTCGCTAAGGTTTTAGCCGATGCGGGCGCCCAAGTGGTGTTGGCCGCCAGACGTACTGAGCGTCTTAAAGAGTTGCGTGCGGAAATTGAAGCCAATGGTGGGGCAGCCCATGTGGTGCAGTTAGATGTGACGGATTACGCCAGTATTAAATCCGCGTTAGCACATGCTGAAACGGAAGCCGGACATATTGATATTTTGGTCAATAACTCTGGTGTCTCTAGTACCCAGCGTTTAGTGGATGTGACACCAGAAGATTATGCGCATGTGATGGATACGAATTTACGTGGTGCGTTTTTTGTAGCGCAAGAAGCAGCAAAGCGCATGATACAGCGCGCTAAAGCAGAGCCGCATCGTCAGCATCGCATTATCAATATTGCTTCGGTAGCTGGTTTGCGTGTGTTATCGCAAATTGGTGTGTACTGCATGAGTAAAGCGGGTGCAGTTCAAATGACGAAAGCTATGGCGTTGGAATGGGGGCGCTATGGCATTAATGTGAATGCGATTTGTCCTGGTTATATAGAAACTGAAATTAATCGTGAATATTTTCACAGCGAAGGCGGACAGAAATTGATTGATATGCTGCCGCGTAAGCGTGTTGGTCGTCCTGAAGATTTAGATGGTTTATTGATGTTGCTGGCATCGGATGAGTCGCGTTTTATTAATGGCGCGATCATGACTGCTGATGATGGTATGGCAGCATTCTAATGAAAGAGGGATATACATTAGTGCATCGTTATCGAACCGGCATACGTTGGGGCGATATGGATGCGATGGGTCATGTGAATAATACGATTTACTTTCGCTATTTAGAACAAGCGCGTATTGAATGGTTTCTTGCTATGAATTGCCCACCTGATCCTAGCGGTATAGGTCCCGTCATCATTAGTGCACATTGCACGTTTTTAAAACAACTACGTTTTCCAGGTGAGATTGAAATCACCACCCACATAGGTGAATTTGGAAGATCAAGCTTTCATACCCACCATGAAATCAGACGTGTGGATGATCTGCATACCTTAGCTGCCGAAGGTGGTTCTAAAGTGGTGTGGGTTGATCAACGATTAGAAAAATCTTTGGCCTTGCCAGAAGAAATGCGTGCGCGTTTACTGCAACCGATTAATTAACTGAATGTGCTTCATATTGTTAATACCCTACTTGTCACTTGTTGCAGACGCATCCAAGCTAAGTGACTCGGTGGAATTTGCTAGATTTGTTTAGATAAGGACTTTCATGAAAAAAGTATTTCCTAATGCAGCCGCTGCTCTGGCTGGCATCGTGCAAGACGGTCAGACTATTGCCGTTGGCGGTTTTGGTTTGTGCGGTATTCCTGAGGCATTGATTGCCGCTTTGCGGGATTCTGGTGTACAAAATTTAACTGCAATTTCCAATAATGCTGGTGTTGATGGTTTTGGTTTAGGTCAGTTACTCGCTACGCGTCAGATTAAAAAAATGATCGCTTCTTATGTCGGTGAAAACAAAGAGTTTGAGCGTCAGTTTTTAGCGGGTGAGTTAGAACTGGAATTTACTCCACAAGGTACGTTAGCTGAAAAGCTGCGTGCGGGTGGTGCTGGCATTCCTGCATTTTTTACCAAGACCGGTGTGGGTACTGTGGTCGCTGAAGGTAAAGAGATTCGTGAGTTTGATGGAGATAAATATGTGATGGAACGCGCACTGGTTGCGGATGTTTCATTGGTCAAAGCGTGGAAAGCTGATCCTACTGGTAATTTAATTTTTCATAAAACTGCACGTAACTTTAATCCGAATGTAGCGATGGCAGGCAAGATTACGATTGTGGAAGTGGAAGAGATTGTGGCTAAAGGCGATTTAGATCCGGATGCAATTCATACACCGGGTATTTTTGTACATCGTATCGTCGTCAATGCGCATCCAGAAAAGCGTATTGAGCAACGCACGATTAGTGCAAGTTAATTTTAAATTAAAAGCTAGCGGAGAATCAGCATGGCATGGACACGTGAACAAATGGCTGCACGCGCAGCGCAAGAATTAGAAGATGGTTTTTACGTTAACTTAGGTATAGGTTTGCCTACCTTGGTAGCGAACTATGTACCGAAAGATATAGAAGTTTGGCTGCAATCAGAAAATGGTTTGTTGGGCATTGGACCTTTCCCGACTGAAGATAAGATTGATCCTGATTTAATCAATGCAGGTAAACAAACAGTGACTGCTTTGCCTGGCTCTTCAATTTTTAGTTCTGCAGATTCATTTGCGATGATACGTGGCGGCAAAGTGAATATTGCAATTTTGGGTGCTATGCAAGTTTCAGAACGTGGTGATTTAGCAAATTGGATGATCCCAGGAAAAATGGTGAAGGGTATGGGTGGTGCGATGGATTTAGTCGCAGGTGTGAAGCGTGTGGTGGTGTTGATGGAACATGTGGCACGTGGAAAAGATGGATCGCTTTCACATAAATTACTCAAAGAATGCACATTGCCATTGACGGGTGTGGGAGTGGTGGATCGCATTATTACTGACCTTGCTGTTTTAGATGTGACTGAGCAGGGTTTGAAGTTAGTTGAGCTAGCTGAAGGTGTGACGAAAGAAGAATTGATTGCTGCATCTGATTGCCCGATTCATTAAGATTGGTTAGTGTGATGTGAAATAAAATTGTTGGTATTAAAAAAGCCTGACAGATTGACTCTGTCAGGCTTTTTTATTTTTGAATTTATTTTTTCTTAGAGTTGAATCTTTTATGAAATTTTATTTTTGTTAAGTTTAAATAAATAAACAATAAAATTTTCGATAAGCGAATGCGTGATCTATTAGTGAAAGTTTTTTACTTTTCCAATCGGATTACTAATTTTTATTTTCAACGTAAGGTTAAATGAGAATACTTCTGCGGGAACAAAAGAATCTAATTGTTAATTATAGAAATTCTTTTTAAGAAATCAAATAATGACGAATCATTTTTTATATTCTTAGTGAGCGAGGTGATGCGGTGAAAAATCATGCAGTCGTTGGAATCAAAGCGAATAAAAAAAATCTTAAAGAAAATGTGAGTCGCACTCCAGATAATCAGCAAGTTGTTGCTCGAACGAGAATTTTAACGCCTATGTATCAGCCTCCTAATACTGCCAAGATTAAGGCTAGGCTTTACATGGATGAACAAGGTTTGTATTTATTAGAATATTTTGGTGAAAAACATCTCTCTAGTTGTTGTGATGATGTTGATGCACCTAAAGTGACTGCAGCATGGGTAGCAGCATGGGCAGCTGAATTAACCACTTTATCTAATTACACTTTTCATGCGATCTTAGCGATACAGTCTAGAGAAGTAGCGCTGACTTTTGAAGCAGCTACATCAAAGCTGATGGTGATGGCACGCTCTAAAATGCAGTTAGCGGATAATAAAAAAATGACGAGGTTGGCTTTACGCTTACCTAAAAAATCAACCCGTAGCAGTAAGGCGAAATAAATATTTTTATTTTTAGTCTTTTAAATCTTGCGCCCGTCTTGTTCTGCTTGTTGCTCATTTAAGTGGCATGGTGAGTTATTACGGAACGTTTATCTTGTAAAGATAGATGCTATACAGATAAGCTTCGTGAGAGAATTGAAACACTGACCAATATAAGGCGGTCAGTAAAATCATGTAAGTTTTCCAACTAGCGCAGGATAAGTCCTATGAGCCCATTTCAAATAAAAACAGTGCAGTGTTTATCTCCTGCAGGCCTACACAACATGGTATATAAGGAATGGGGCGATCCAAAAAATCCTGCAGTCTTGTTGTGTGTGCATGGTGTGACCAGAGTGTCGGATGATTTTGATGCTTTGGCAGCGGTGATGTCGGATCGTTATCGTGTGATTTGTCCCGATGTGGTGGGGCGCGGACGTTCTTCTTGGTTGGCTAATCCACTCGGATATCAATTGCCACAATATGTAAGCGATATGGTGACCTTGATCGCGCGGCTTGATGTGACACAAGTAGATTGGTTTGGCACTTCCATGGGCGGCTTGATAGGCATGGGTGTTGCTGCCTTAAAGGGCAATCCCATACGTAAGATGATGTTGAATGACATAGGTCCTACGATTAACTTTGCTGCATTAATGCGCATTGCTCAATACATGGGCAAGGAAGTGCGGTTTCCTACATTTGAAGCAGGTGTAGATTACATCCGTACTATCGCTGCTCCTTTTGGTCCGCACAGTGATGAGCAATGGAACAAACTTGCTGGTGATGTTTTGCGTCAGCAAAAAGATGGACAGTGGAGTCGTCATTATGATCCTGCGATATCGCAGGCATTTAGTACATTTACAGAGGAAAACGCAGCGCAAAGTGAGGCTGCACTATGGGCGATTTATGATTCAATCCAATGTCCTGTCTTACTCGTGCGTGGCAGTGAGTCTGATTTGCTGAGTCGTGAAACTGCCGATTTAATGACGCAACGCGGCCCACGTGCTGCACTGACTGAGTTGGCGGGCATAGGCCATGCGCCTACATTTATGCAGCCTGAACAAATTGCATTAGCGCGTGATTTTTTTATCGCCTAACAATAAGTGTGAAGATGGTTTCCTTTCACGTAAATGATCTCAATGAACAACTGACTGCGGGATTGCGGGCTGAAGATGCTGCGCGCTTACTCGAGGCATTTAGCTTTGTTGAGCCTTATTACTTACATAAAGTTGTACCCACGGGGCAGGATGCACTTGCCTTTACACGTAGTGTGGTCAGTTGCTTAGCTTCTTTAAATGCTGATATTGATACGCGTATTGCGGGCGTGTTGTTTGAATTGCCGCATCTAGATGATAAACATACTGCGTTAATTGAGTCTCACTTTGGTAAAGAGATTGCAGATTTAGTGACAGGTATTCGTCAGCTCATGCGCTTACATGAAGCAGCAAGCGTGCAGCAAGAAAATAATAAAACTAAACATCATGCTGTGAATCAAATTGAAACTTTACGCAAAATGACGCTCGCTATGGCGACGGATATGCGTGTAGTGTTGGTGCGATTGAGTTCACGTCTTGCAACCTTGCGTTATTTCGCCGAACAAAAACGTGAAGATGACACCACCTTGCGTTATGCGCGTGAGAGCTTTGAGCTCTATGCACCACTCGCCAATCGTTTAGGTATTTGGCAGTTGAAATGGGAACTCGAAGATTTGTCATTTCGTTTTGTGAATCCATCCGCCTATAAGCAAGTTGCAAAAATGCTGGAAGAGCGAAGGGTGGAGCGTGAAGGTTTTGTCGATGTAGCGATTGCGCGACTCAAAGCAGAAATGAAATCTGCAGGCATACGTGCAGATGTCTTCGGTAGACCAAAACACATCTATAGCATCTGGAACAAAATGCAAGGCAAGGCTTTAGATTTTTCGCGCTTACATGATGTGCGTGCTTTTAGAGTCATTGTGGATGATGTGAAGAGTTGTTATGCCGTGTTAGGCATAGTGCAAAATATTTGGACGTCTATGCCTGAAGAGTTTGATGATTACATCGCGCGTCCTAAGGTCAATGGCTATCAATCATTACACACTGTTGTTATGGCAGAAGATGGTCGTACGTTAGAGGTACAAATTCGTACTCATGAGATGAATCATTTTGCTGAATATGGTGTGGCGGCGCATTGGCGCTATAAAGAAGGATCGGGTAACTCACCCAAACAAAGAGATGATGAAAAAATAGCTTGGCTAAGACAACTACTGGCATGGAAAACCGAAATGGTGGATGTGGTGGTCAGTCAAGATGAAGGTCAAGGTCAAGATGCCAGTGAGCGTGAGTGGGTACAGCAACTTAAGTCTGCAAAACTCAATGACAGAATTTATGTTTTAACCCCTCAAGCTCGTGTGTTGGAATTGCCTGAACAGGCAACGCCGATTGATTTTGCTTATCAATTACACAGTAATGTAGGTCATCGCTGTCGTGGTGCAAAAATTGATGGTGTGATGGTGCCGTTAAATACGCCACTTAAAAATGGTCAGACGGTAGAAATCTTAACTGCTAAAGGTGAAGCCGCTGCTAGTGGTTCAGCCGGTCCTTCACGTGATTGGTTGTCTGATGGTTTTACCGCTAGTGCGCGCACACGTTCAAAAATTCGTGCTTGGTTTAATGCGATTGAAGAAGCTGAAACACTGGCGCATGGTCGTGCCTTAATTGAAAAAACCTTGCAACGTGAGGGTAAGACAGCAGTCAATTTAGAAGACTTAGCGAATCGTTTGGATTTTCATAAACTAGATGATTTTTTGTTGGCTGTTGGTAAAGACCGCTTAAGTTTACGTCTAGTAGAACAAGCACTGCATGCTGATGATAATCAGGCTGCACCCGCTGTGAATCCAGATAGTGTTGTAGTGGCGCGTAAGAGTCGTGCATCGAGCGTGACGCAGGGTGCTAAGTCTGGTGTATTGGTGTTGGGTAGTGAAGGATTGTTAACGCAGATGGCACGTTGCTGTAAACCTGCACCACCCGATCCTATTGTTG
Source organism: Bordetella parapertussis (assembly GCA_945883145.1). GTDB lineage: Bacteria > Pseudomonadota > Gammaproteobacteria > Burkholderiales > Burkholderiaceae_D > Pernthalerella. Next base: position 13,881 of record CAMCXB010000032.1, read on the forward strand.
GTTTTATCACGCGTGGCAAAGGCATATCAATTCATCGTGCGAGTTGTAAAAATTTCTCGCAAATGCAATTACGCGCACCAGAACGCATTATTCAAACGGATTGGGGGCAATCACATGCTGATACGGTTTATCCAGTCGATGTGTTTGTACTTGCGATGGATAGGCAGGGTTTGTTAAGAGATATCTCTGACATTTTTTTACGTGAAAAAATTAATGTTATTGGGGTTGCTACACAAAGTAGTAAAGGGCATGCGCATATGTCCTTTACTGGTGAGATTTCTTCGACTGATCAATTACAACGTGCGCTTAATTTGATATTAGATATACAAGGCGTTTTGCAAGCGAAAAGACAATGATTCAACTGCAGTTATTGTTTTGATTCAGCGCTAGTGGCGCTTGAGTAGAAAAGACGGCTATAATCTTGTTTCTTTAGGCGCGTAGCTCAGCTGGTTAGAGCACTACCTTGACATGGTAGGGGTCGTTGGTTCGAGTCCAATCGTGCCTACCAACACAATACTGCAGGCTTTTTATAAGAGCGAGAAAGGCATCTGGTTATGACACCGCGAACTAGCACCTCACAGCTGTTCTCAGGAATCTAGTCGGTTACTCTTTTTTTGCAGTTAGAAAGCGCGGCTAGTCCGCGTTTTTTTTCGTCCGCAATTGATGGCGGTATTTCTTTAAAGGCAGGAGTAGATCATGGTTGTAGTCCGACTTCCCGATGGTTCAGAGCGTGAGTTTGATTCCCCCGTTACGGTGGCGCAGGTTGCTGCATCGATAGGTGCTGGTCTTGCTAAAGCTGCATTAGCTGGCAAGGTAGATGGCCAATTGGTAGACACCTCGTATCTCATAGAAAACAAGTGTGATTTAGCGATCGTCACTGATAAAGATGCTGATGGTTTGGAAGTGATTCGTCACTCCACCGCGCATTTATTGGCCTATGCAGTCAAAGAATTATTTCCTGATGCACAGGTGACCATAGGCCCTGTGATCGACAATGGTTTTTACTATGACTTTTCTTATAAGCGTCCATTCACACCTGAAGATTTAGAGACGATAGAAAAGAAAATGGCGGAACTGGCGAAAAATGATGAGCCAGTTAGTCGTAAAGTTTTACCAAGAGATGAAGCGATTAGCTATTTCAAATCAATCGGTGAAGCTTATAAAGCGGAGCTGATTGCATCGATTCCTGCGGGTGAGGATGTTTCTCTGTACACCGAAGGTAAATTCACAGATTTATGTCGTGGTCCGCATGTACCTTCGACTGGTAAGTTAAAAGTATTCAAGCTGATGAAGTTAGCGGGTGCTTACTGGCGCGGCGATTCTAAGAATGAAATGCTGCAACGTGTGTATGGCACTGCTTGGGCGAAAAAAGAAGAGCAAGATGCTTACTTACACATGTTGGAAGAAGCTGAGAAACGTGACCATCGTAAGTTAGGTCGTCAGCTCGATTTATTCCATTTTCAAGAAGAAGCGCCGGGTTTGATTTTCTGGCATCCAAAAGGCTGGACTGTCTGGCAGCAGGTCGAGCAGTACATGCGTCATGTGTATCAAGATAATGGCTATCAAGAAGTGAAAGCGCCGCAGATTTTGGATCGTTCTTTGTGGGAGAAATCCGGTCATTGGGATAACTACAAAGACAATATGTTCACCACCGATTCAGAAAACCGTGCCTATGCATTGAAGCCTATGAATTGCCCAGGTCATGTGCAGATATACCGCTCGAATATGCATTCTTATCGCGAGCTACCACTGCGCTACGGTGAGTTTGGTCAATGTCATCGCAATGAACCTTCAGGTTCTTTGCACGGCATGATGCGGGTACGTGGTTTTACCCAAGATGATGGTCATATTTTCTGTACCGAAGATCAAATCTTGGATGAGTGTGTGGCTTTTACCGCTTTGCTGCAAAACGTTTACCGCGATTTTGGATTTAATGAAGTGATTTACAAAGTCGCTACTCGTCCCGAGAAGCGGGTGGGTTCAGATGATTTATGGGACAAGGCTGAAAGTGCGCTGATTGAATCCCTCAAGCGTTCCGGTTGTGAATTTGAAATCTCACCGGGTGAGGGTGCATTCTATGGTCCTAAAGTGGAATACACACTCAAAGATGCGATTGGTCGTACGTGGCAGTGCGGAACGATACAAGTGGATTTCTCCATGCCTGTGCGCTTAGAAGCGGAATATGTAGCAGAAGATAACTCGCGCAAAGTCCCAGTGATGTTGCATAGAGCGATCTTAGGCTCGCTTGAACGTTTTATCGGTATGTTGATTGAAAACCATGCAGGTGCATTGCCATTATGGCTAGCACCGGTACAAGTTAGCATTTTGAATATATCGGATGCGCAAGCTGATTATGCGCAATCGGTAGCGCAAAACCTGAAAAAACAAGGGTTTAGAGTGCAAACCGATTTGCGTAACGAGAAAATAACCTATAAAATACGCGAGCATTCTGTACAAAAGCTTCCTTACATTCTTGTTGTGGGTGATAAGGAAAGAGATGCAAACACAGTGGCCGTGCGTGCGAGAGGTAATGTCGATCTTGGCGTTATGTCAGTCGACAATTTGGCGCAACGTCTCCATCAGGAGATTGCTGCCAAGGCTTGACGGATCTGCCGTCGAGTTTCCTTGTCGTAGGAGCACGGCTTGTTTATTGGATTTTTGAGGATACTGCAATAGCTACTGATAAGTCGCACCGTATTAACGGTGAAATAACCGCCCCCCAGTTACGCCTTGCTGGCGTTGAAAACGAACCACTGGGTATAGTGAGTCTGTCTGAGGCATTCCGTTTAGCTGAAGAAGCTAACGTAGACCTGGTTGAAATTGCTCCTACCGCTGAACCTCCTGTCTGTCGTTTGATGGATTACGGCAAGTTCAAATATCAGGAGCAAAAAAAGGCTCACGAAGCTAAGCTCAAACAAAAGGTTGTGCTGGTTAAAGAGGTGAAGTTTCGTCCGGGTACCGATGATGGCGATTACAACATCAAGTTGCGTAACCTAATCAAGTTTCTTGAAGACGGCGACAAAACCAAGATCACTTTGCGTTTCCGTGGTCGTGAGATGGCGCATCAGGAATTTGGTATGCGTGTTTTAGAGCGCTTAAAAGTAGATCTGGAACCACATGGTCAGATCGAGCAGTTTCCTAAGATGGAAGGTCGCCAGATGGTGATGGTGTTGGCGCCCAAGAAAAAGAAATAAGTTATAAAAAGTAAGTCGGCTGGTGATTTTTGATAGAATCCGCGCTCCCGTTGAAATTTGACGGGAGATGCAAGATACGATGGACTCGATTTCATCGTTTATACAAGTGAGAACAGGCATCCAAGAGCAACGTTTTGTTGCCACCTGCAATCATCAAAAAATGGAGCTGCCCAAAAAGGGCAGATGTTGTTATGCCAAAAATGAAAACTAAGAGCAGCGCGAAGAAACGCTTTCGCGTTCGTCCCGGTGGTACTGTCAAACGTGGTCAAGCTTTCAAGCGCCACATTCTGACCAAGAAATCAACCAAGAATAAACGTCATCTGCGCGGTGCAGTCGGTGTCCATGAAACAAACATGGATTCGGTACGCGCAATGATGCCTTTCGCTTAACCTCACTCTTCTATAAGGAGCTACCATGCCTAGAGTAAAACGTGGGGTCACAGCAAGGGCCCGTCATAAAAAAGTACTAAACGCAGCTAAAGGCTATCGCGGTCGTCGCAGCAAAGTATTCCGTATTGCTAAGCAAGCAGTGATGCGTGCTGGTCAATATGCGTATCGTGACCGTCGTAATAAAAAGCGTGTATTCCGTGCATTGTGGATTACTCGTATCAATGCTGCTTCACGTGAACATGGTCTGACATACAGCGTGTTTATGAACGGTTTAAAGCGTGCTGAAATCGCGTTAGATCGTAAAGTGTTAGCGGATATGGCAGTGATGGACAAACCTGCGTTCGCAGCAATCGTCAATCAAGTCAAGGCAAGAATCGCAGCATAAATACTCACAGTGTTTGCTGACATGTTCAGCAAACGCATTGTGATAAGGCGGGGCAGAGGCTAAGCACCTGTGCCCCGTTTTTCTTAAGATGACTGCCATCGATATTAAAAGATTTTGAGCGGAAGACTGCATGAGCTCTTTGGAACAACTCGTCAAATCTGCACAGGAAGATTTTCAGGCTGCGACTGATTCTGCAGCGCTGGAAAACGCCAAAGCAAAATATCTGGGTAAAACCGGACTGATTACTGCGCAAATGAAAGAGCTCGGTGCATTGAGCCCTGATGAGCGTCGTAGTCGTGGTGCTGTCATCAATCAAGCTAAAGAGCAGATTGAATCCTTACTTACTGCTCGTCGCGATGCTTTAGCGAACGCACAACTACAAGAACGTTTGAATGCAGAAGCGATCGACGTCACACTGCCAGGTCGTGGCAGAAGTGGTGGCGGTTTGCATCCTGTGATGCGCTCATGGCAGCGTATAGAAGAGATTTTTGGCTCCATAGGTTTTGATGTGGCTGATGGTCCTGAAATCGAAAATGATTGGACGAATTTCACCGCATTGAATAGCCCTGAAAATCATCCTGCACGTTCTATGCAAGATACTTTTTATGTAGATGCACCGGATAGCACTGGTAAGCCTTTGTTATTGCGTACGCATACTAGTCCTATGCAAGTGCGTTATGCACGCATGAATAAACCTCCGATTAAAGTGATTGCACCTGGCCGCACATATCGTGTGGATAGTGATGCAACGCATTCACCCATGTTTCATCAAGTTGAGGGATTGTGGATAGATACCGATATCAGCTTTGCTGATTTAAAAGGTGTGTATCTAAATTTCATTCAAGCGTTTTTTGAAACAGATGATTTGCAAGTGCGTTTCCGTCCTTCGTATTTCCCATTCACAGAACCCTCAGCTGAAATCGATATCGCATTTGGTCATGGTCCCTTAAAAGGTCGCTGGTTAGAAGTATCAGGTGCGGGACAAGTGCATCCTTCTGTCTTACGCAATATGGGTTTAGATCCAGAAGAATTTATTGGTTTTGCATTTGGTTCAGGAATAGAGCGCTTAACCATGCTGCGTTATGGCATTAATGATTTACGTCTTTTCTATGAAGGCGATTTACGCTTTCTGAAACAATTTAACTAACACGGTCTCTTCATGCAATTCTCAGAGAAATGGCTGCGTACCATGGTCAATCCGAAGCTCACTTCGGATGAATTGGCACACACACTGACTATGGCCGGACTTGAAGTCGAAGAATGTGAACCAGTTGCACAGGCTTTTTCTGGTGTGGTGGTTGCGAAGGTTTTAGAAGTCACTCCACATCCGAATGCCGATCGTTTACGTGTGTGTCGTATTGATGCAGGTACTGGCACCTTGCTACAAATTGTCTGTGGTGCACCGAATGTGAGAGAAGGTTTGCATGTGGTGTGCGCGATAGCAGGTGCTAAGCTGCCACCAGGTGAAGATGGCAAGCCTTTTGAAATTAAAGTTGGTCAATTGCGTGGTGTGGAATCACAAGGCATGTTGTGTTCTGCGCGTGAGTTGAAATTATCTGAAGAAAATAGTGGCTTGATGGAATTGCCTGATAGCGCACCGGTTGGACAAAATTTTCGTGATTACTACGCACTCAATGATTTGAAATTCACGATTAAGCTCACGCCGAATAAAGCAGATTGTTTATCCGTGTTGGGTGTGGCGCGTGAAGTGGCTGCATTAACAGGTGTGCCTTTGCAAACACCTGTTATCACTGCCATGCCTGTGACATCGCAAGAAATTTTGCCAGTGAAAGTCAGTACACCTGATTTATGTGGACGTTTTTCTGGACGTGTGATTCGTGGTTTGAATGCCCATGCAGCGACGCCTGATTGGATGAAGCAGCGTTTAGAGCGTAGTGGTCAACGTCCTATTTCTGCATTGGTTGATATCTCTAATTATGTGATGTTGGAATTAGGTCGTCCTACACACGTATTTGATCTCGATAAAATTCATGGTGGGCTAGAGGTACGTTGGGCTAAGCAAGGTGAATCATTAAAGCTATTAAATGGCAATACAGTTGAGCTTGATAGCTGGGTTGGTGTGATTGCAGATGATCACGCAGTGGAATCCCTAGCCGGCATTATGGGTGGTGATGCAACTGCGGTTTCATTAGATACAACAAATATTTATTTAGAAGCAGCGTTCTGGTGGCCACAAGCGATACAAGGTAGAGCGCGTCGCTTTAATTTTTCTACTGATGCAGCCCATCGCTTTGAACGCGGCGTGGACTATGCAACTACGGTTGAACACATAGAACGTATTACATCGTTGATAGCTGAGATTTGCGGTGTGGCAGGACAAACCGTTATTGGTCCTGTTGATGATCAAATTATTAATCTGCCTAAACGCACGCCAGTGAGCTTGCGAGTTGAACGTGCAAGCAAGGTAATTGGCATTCCATTCACACATGAACAGATAGCCGATATTTTTACGCGCTTAGGTTTAGAGCATAGTTATCAAGCGGGTGTGTTTAAGGTGACTGCACCTAGCTATCGATTTGATATTGAGATAGAAGAAGACTTGATTGAAGAAATCGCGCGCGTGTATGGTTTTGAAAATATTCCTGCATTACCGCCGCTTGCTGCGCAAGCTATGCGCATTCCTCCTGAAAATAAACGTTCTTTGTTTACTGTGCGTAGACAATTAGCCGACTTAGATTATCAAGAGGTGGTGAATTTTAGTTTTGTCGATGCAGATGCTGAGAAAAATTTTGCAGGAAATGTAGATCCAATTAAATTACTCAATCCGATTGCTAGCCAAATGAGTGTGATGCGTTCACAACTCATCAGTGGTTTAGTTGCGAATGTGCGTTACAACATCAATCGTCAGCAAAGTCGTGTGCGATTGTTTGAGGTTGGAGCTATTTATTTAAAAAATGCTGCTGCTGTGGATGGACCACTCGACGTTGCAGGATTTAATCAGCCTAAGCGTGTTGCTGCTCTAGCTTATGGGCCGCTTGTTGAAGAGCAATGGGACATGGAGAGTCGTAAGGTAGATTTCTTTGATCTGAAAGCAGATCTAGAAATGCTGTTTGCACCAAAAGTGTTGAAATTTATAACATCGACGCATCCAGCTTTGCATCCAGGACGTGCAGCAAGTATCTGGCTTAACAATAAAGAAATAGGTTTGATTGGTGAGTTGCATCCACGCTTGCAACAAGAACTAGAGCTTCCTCACAGTCCTGTCATTTTTGAAATAGATGCGATTGCGTTGCAAGAAAGAGATGTGCCCTTATACAGTGAAATTTCAAAATTCCCTGCAGTAGTGCGTGATTTAGCATTAGTTGTTAAACAATCGGTAAATGTACAAAGCATCATCGATACTTTTGTTGATCAAAGCAAAACAAATCCAGTATGTCGATTCATGCAACACATTGTTTTCTTTGATGAATATAGAGGAAAAGGTTTAGAAATTGATGAAAAAAGTCTTGCTTTCCGTATTACCATGCAAGATACTGAATCAACATTGCAAGATGAGTCGGTAGAGGCAGCAATGGCAGTTTTTATCGATAGTGTTCAAAAAAAGCATCAAGCAAAACTGCGTCAATAAAGCAGTCGCAAAGAGATAATAATGAACCACAGTACTCCCGTTGAATTGCATTCCGTCTTTGCTGCAGATCTAGGTCGTGCCATGCTTGTGACTGAGGCTCGCTCCCGTTTAGAAAAAGATTTGCCCACGCTGACTAAAGCTGAGCTTGCTGAACTATTGTTTGAGCAAGTTGGTTTGAATAAGCGTGAAGCTAAAGATATGGTCGAAACTTTTTTTGATGAGATTCGTGACGCACTCGAGCGTGGTGAATCAGTCAAGCTTTCTGGTTTTGGTAATTTTCAGTTACGTGATAAGCCGCAACGGCCTGGTCGTAATCCAAAAACTGGAGAAGAGATTCCTATCAGTGCAAGACGTGTCGTGACTTTCCACGCCAGTCAAAAACTAAAAGCCATGGTGGATGGTGTGAGTGCACCTTCTTCTGCCAACAGCACTGCCTGATTAAGTCTTTGATTTCATGAACGATCGTGTAGTTAAGCCCTTGTTGGCACCCTTGCCACCGATTCCCGCCAAACGTTATTTCACGATAGGTGAGGTGAGTGAGTTATGTGGGGTTAAACCGCATGTATTGCGCTATTGGGAACAAGAGTTCACGCAACTCAAACCTGTTAAGCGCAGAGGTAATCGCCGCTATTATCAACATCATGAAGTGTTACTCATACGTCGCATACGCGAGTTATTGTATGAGCAGGGTTTTACCATCAGTGGAGCAAGAAATAAGCTCGATGGTCCTGAGTTGTCTGGTCTAGGTCTAGATCTTGAGCCTAGCGTGTCTATGGATCTCTTAGCGATACGTTCTGAATTAGAGCGCGTACTCGTACTTCTCAAAGCTTAAGTATTCTGTAAGCTCTTCTTATCGTTCTATGATTTGGGTAAAAAAAACCCGCTCTCGAGAGAGCGGGATAAATCTATATCTGAGGAGTAGACATAGAGGAGACAAACAGATTGTGCTGTTTTGAAGAATAAAAATCTAATTTTGATTTCGCATAGCAGACATAAAATTTCTATATAACATTTCTTGTCACATCCAATTAAAAGCATAGTTCTTGACCTGGCAATAATTGCTCTAGCTATTTCTGCCTATAATTCTTTGTCAGGTAAGGCTTAATCTATTGGCAAAATGCATATTTTTCACCTTTTGAAAGATTTTTATGTTGATTTTTACCAATATTTTCCCCGTTTCACCGTATAATTTCAGTATAGACACAAATTTGCATGAAATTGATTAATTGCCCGAATGCTAAGCGCAAGAGGGCTATTTAATGTCAATCATGATTGTTATGTTTTTTTATTGAAATCCCCAGGAGGCGCTGTTGGCAGATTCAAATCAAAGTGGATGTCTGACGGTTGGTGAAGGTGTCGCGTTGAATGGTACTTTTGTCGTTCCGGATATTGCCTCGGTATCAGGAAGTATTGAAGGCGACATCACTGCTCGTGAATTGATAGTTTCAAGTACCGGTGTTATCAAAGGTAAGGTAACTGCCGATATTATCGACTTACGTGGTGAAATACACGACACGCTGACAGCTAGAAAATCGCTCTTTATTCGTTCAACTGGTAAAGCATTAGGTTCAGTGCAATACGCTGAAATTGAAGTGGAAAAAGGCGGCGATTTACAAGGTACACCTCAGAAGATTGATGGTGATGTTAGTTCTGAGCAGTCGTTTGGTTAATTTGAATCCAGGACCTTAACGTGTTCAATAAGCGTAAAACCGAAGAACGGGAAAATATAGTTCCTATGGATGAGCCAGTTGCAGAGCAGTCCAGCAGTGACTCCGAAATCACACCTACAGAACTTCCTATGGACGAACAAGAAGATACTTATCCAAGTTCAAATGGCGGCAATGGCGGCGCCAAGCCTGCGAATGGCAACCTCAAGCCTTCTATCATCAGTGAGGGCTTTGAATTCATCGGTGAGATCCGATCGAATGGTTATCTCACGATTGATGGCACAGTGCGTGGTACCTTGTCATTGCATTCAATTCAGATTGGAGCAACTGGCATATTAGATGGCAATGTTACTTGCGATACTATGAACGTCAAAGGTGGATTCTCTGGCCAATTAGATTGCAGTGATTTGACTATAGGTAGTCGAGCAGTCGTTGATGGCAAAGTTAGTTTCAAGAGCATTACCATTCAACGTGGTGGTGTCGTCAAAGGCGAGCTCAAGAAAAAAGCCTGATAGTCATCAGGCTTTTTTAGTTTCTACTTGCAATAGAATCACATTTAATCAAAGCGCCGCTATGGCGCTTTTTTTTAGCGCACTATTTCATTAGCGCGTTCTGTTCAAAAACTCTTAGTTTCTTTGGCCATTTTTATCACTGCCTGAGCATCGCTAGTGATTGAGGTATTGTTTTGTGCTTGAATCACTAAGCCCAACAGTTTTGCGCCATGTTCAACACCGATAGTGCCGTAAGTGATATCACCCCGCACTTCAGAATCTTTGTGGAACTCAGCACGTTCAGTCGCATACACATTGCCTTCAATCTTACCTGCAACCATGATGCGATAAGCCGTGATATCACCAAAGACTTCACCTGATCGACCAATAGCGACAGTGACTTTTTTTTCTTTGGCAGTTTCAATATTACCTATGACCTTGCCATCAATACGCACACTATCAACTAAAACGAGACGACCATAGATTTCTGTTGTGGCGCCTATGATGGTGTCGAATTTTTCCTGAGTTGGGAGCAATTTAGTTTGTTTCATTTTATTGAACATGTGGATCTCTCCATCCTTTGGCTTTGTAAGCCAATGTAAATTCTGAATACTGCTCAGCTAAATCGTCGTTACAAGTTGCTGAAATAATCAACCCCGTTCAATATCATGCGGGGGAAAGTGATGAAGATGGAAATTAGCTATGGTTGAATGTAACTACTTGTGCTGGATCGAGTACGCGACCAAAACGGAAAACTTCGTAATGTAAATGTGGGCCAGTTGAGCGACCCGTATTACCTACTTCTGCGATACGCTGACCGCGCTTTACTTTCTGTCCTTCAGTAGCGAGACGTTTGCTGATGTGTGCATAACGAGTAACGAAACCTTCTGCATGGGTTACTTCAACGATGTTGCCGTAAGTGTCTTCCCATCCAGAGCGAGTAACTACACCATCGGCTGCAGCTAAGATAGGTGTACCGGTTGCTGCGGTAAAGTCTAAGCCTTCATGGCGTGCTAAGGCGCCAGTAAAAGGATCATTACGTAGACCGAATCCACTTGAAACACGATAGTCACCACCGATAGGAATACCTGTCGGAAGAGTTTGCAACCAAGTTAATTGTTTATCCCAATCTGCCCGTAAATTAACCACTGCTTTTTGTAGCTGATTAATATCAGCCGAGGTCATATCAAAATTTGCAGACAACGATTTATTGTCTTGAATGGTATAGCGTGAAGTTGGTACAAAAGGACCGCCTTTGCCGTTTTCACCAGTGCTACGTTTTTCACGCATGCTTCCTGGAGTGGCAATATCCATAAAACGATTTTTGATGGTTTGTAACTGCTGTAATTCTTGTGCAGTTGTGTTCAATGCTTCTTGTAAGGTGGCGAGTCTGCCGCGATACATTGCTTCCATGCGTTGTTGTTCAGCTTCCGTTGTGACGCCACCTAAACTGCGAGCTAACTCTGGACTGGATTCAACAGCGATTTTGAAGCCAACTAAATAGAGTAAGAAGCCGGCAGTCGCACAGGCGAAAGCAACCGCACCGAAAGCGATAAGCACGCGGCGAGCAGTAATTGAAATTGTGTGTACTTTGCCAGTAGGACCAGAAACCCACATCAACTGCATGACATTCCCACTTCTTTTAAAATTTTGTAAAATGTTTTAAATGGAGACATGAAATCCTGCGACATGCGCGCATTTTGTCTATCTACATTTTTAGCTTACTCATAGCTAAATACGATCTTGAATTATAAGACAATTTAGAAATTTTGCGCCATAAAATAGCTGCTTATAGTGAAAATTAGCGTATTGATAAAATTACTAAATTGCTATTCAAAAGTATTTCTTTTTAATTAATTTTTTATAAATTATTTCAACTTTTAAAATTATAAAGATAGAAATAATTTTTGATTTGCATAAAACCAGTAACTTCACCGTTTTGCATTTAAGCCGTTTGTTGAACGAACATAAAATAAAAAAGGGCTTAGCTTTTTTTTAATAATCTTCACTCACTTCAATGAATCGTATTATTCGCTCAAAACTTGAGTGTGATGTAAGGTTAAATGAATGAGAAGATGATTTCACTCTTTAAATAAGATTAAGTCGTTGCTGTTAGATTCGAAATTAACAACACTGCAAAAGAGTTATGCCGTAAATTTTTATTTTTTTGATAATTTTCTTACCTAATAGTAAGCATCACTTACTTATGAGTTAAGAATTTCTTATTTTCAGTAATGTGAACTCTCCATTACATTCAACGCCTGGATCGATTTATTCATACCAATTCGTAATTGAAAGCATGTACCTAACTAGGAGAGTTTCAATGTTGCAGAAAGTAGCAGGCGCTGCAGGCGCATTTCCAAACAGCTTAACTATCGAGCAGGCTGATCCTGAGTTATGGTCAGCCATACAGCAAGAGAATCAGCGCCAACAAGATCACATTGAGCTCATCGCCTCAGAAAACTATGCATCCCCTGCAGTGATGCAGGCTCAGGGTTCACAACTAACTAATAAGTATGCCGAGGGTTATCCCGGGAAGCGCTATTACGGTGGTTGTGAGTTCG
>CAMCXB010000033.1 GCA_945883145.1 Bordetella parapertussis
TACGAAGTACTCCTTTCTAAGACAGATTAACAAAATTTCTCTCTTATAAAGTGGCACTAAAAATCAAGTCAGATCATTGTTTGATGTGAATTTGCGGCTCTGGAAAGTGGAGGATGACATCAGGGATAAAGAATTGTTACAAGAGTTTGATGTAATTTTTATCGAGCTAGCACGCAGTGTTTATAGATTAAATGACGAGCGAGCCAAGCTAAAGAAAGCTATAAACTTAGCTCTTCATTCTGAGCTAGTTGAAGAAAAGAGTTATAAGAACTTTCAACAGCTTTAATCTCGTTTATGGGAGGATTATCATGGTACCCCACTCACTCACCACAACTAACTTTCAACTCGCCTAAGCTATAATCCTGCGAGCAGTGCCCTTGCCTGCCTGCGTCTCGCCGTAGTTCAATGGATAGAACGAGTGCCTCCTAAGCGCTAGATACAGGTTCGATTCCTGTCGGCGGGACCAAACTGAAAAAAATAAAAAAGATCTTAGAGACGATTCAGATGCACAACACAATTTTTACTACGCCTGTCGTGAATACTTTTCTGCGCAAGCTCTCCATCACTTTCTTGAAGTTAAATGGTTGGAAGGTGGAAGGAGTGTTACCGGCTGATGCAAGTAAATGCGTTTTCATCGCTGCACCGCATACGAGTAATTGGGATTTACCCTACACTTTAATGGTCGCGTTTGCTCTGCGGTTGAATATTTACTGGATGGGTAAGGCCAGTATTTTCACTTTCCCATTTGGTTCATTAATGCGCTGGTTGGGTGGCATTGCTGTGAATCGCGAGCAATCGAATAATTTAGTGGCTGCTTCAGCACAAGCATTGCGTGCAGCTAAAGGTTCGGCACAACTTGTGATACCACCTGAAGGAACGAGAAGTAAAAATCGTTATTGGAAAACTGGCTTTTACTATACTGCAGTTGAAGCGGGCGTACCTATCTTAATGGCCTACATGGATTACTCAAAGAAAATCAGTGGCATTGGACCAGTCTTACATCCCACTGGCGATATAGAAAAAGATATGCAAACTGTGAAAACGTTTTACGCGCCATTCAAAGGCAAGAATGCGGATCAGTTTGCACCAGAAAACTGATCCGCATTTTGTTAAGCTAGACAGTCAATTTCACTGCAGCTTAGTTGTATAACTTAGTTACATAACTTAGTTACATAACTTAGTGACATAATTTTTCTTTCAAGATTTGATCTGCACTACCAGATCGTATGCTGCTTAGTCGCAGTGCTGTTTCCATCTCACTGACAACAACACCTTGCGCCATTTTTTTCTCATACTTGATGATTTTTTCTGCGCCGATTTTTTGTGTAGAACAATCCAAGGTCGTCAACGATTTCTCGGATAAGATTTCTTTGCCTTCTAAAGTCGTCAAAGGTGCGACGTAATTAGAGAGTGTCCATAATTTTATCTTGCCTGAATCTTTGCTAATGAATGCAGAATCAAAAAATTCTTCAGCTTCTGTATTTTTTGCATAGCTTTTCCATTCAGCATGGGCTGCATAGCTAGTCAAAGCAAGGCTAATGAATAATATAATATTTTTCATTAGTTTAATTTTCTTGGTTTACCAAAATCACCTTCTTTAGGGAAGAGGAAGGTAGTTTTACTTGGACCCATACCTATAATTTGTACGATCGCACCTTCTTCACCGGCGCCATCATAATGCACGCCACCAGCAGGATGAAACATATAACTGCCTGCACGTAAGGGTTGGGTTGCAGTTGGATCCCAGCTTTCATCTTTACCTGCAAACCATGTTCCTTGAATCACTGTCACATGTCTATCTTCAACATGAAAATGCGGTGAGCTCATCACGCCTGGAGGGAAATGCGCACGAATCACATACTGACCTGCTTTAGAAGGATCGCCATAGACCACCGCGATCTTTACGCCCTTGCCTGCATCTTTCCAAACGATGTTTTCTGGAAGAGCCACAATAAAATCTTTTTCACTCGGCGCAGACCAACTGGGGGAAGCGATTAAAAGCGCAGCAAGACAAAACGTAAAAAAACCTGAAATCGACTTCATCAACATACGTCACCTATAAATTAAAAGCAAAATCTATTTTAACGTTGAATTAATTCGTCAGTACACAATTAAAAAAATCGCATTATTAACCATGTGACAATAGCGATACTTGTCATGGTTGATAGCGTCATCGCTAATACTGCATGGAGCTTATTTCTATTCATGAAATAAAGTCGACTTGTTAATGTAGCTTGCAGAGTACGTGATTGTATAAGTAGTGACTAGGCTTATTTTTTATCGTTATATTTCAAAGTTCAGCCGTACTTGCGTTAAGATTATTATTCAATCTGACTTCTATGAATTTATAAAGGAATAGTATGAAGCTAGTACGTTACGGTCGCCTAGGCCAAGAAAAACCAGGGTTAATCGATACAGAAGGCAAACTACGTAGCCTGTCTGATGTCGTAGAAGATATTGATGCCAGTGTGCTTGCGCCAAAATCCCTCGCAAAGCTAGCCAAAATCAAACCCACTTCTCTTCCAACTGTGCGTGGCAATCCTCGTCTAGGCGTGCCCGTTGCGCAAGTAGGAAAGTTCATTGGTATCGGCCTGAACTATTCAGACCATGCAGCAGAATCAGGCATGCCGATTCCCACTGAACCTATCGTCTTTATGAAAGCTGTGACTTCACTAGCAGGTGCGAATGATACGGTGATGTTACCCAAAGATGTGAGCAAAGCTGATTGGGAGGTAGAGCTCGGTGTCATCATAGGTAGTAAAGCACAATATGTGACTGCAACAAACGCTTTAGATTATGTGGCGGGTTATTGTGTGGTGAATGATTTATCAGAACGCGCATTTCAATTAGAACGAGGCAATCAATGGGATAAAGGCAAAGGTTGTGACACCTTTGGTCCAGTTGGCCCTTGGTTAGTCACGCGTGATGAGGTTCCTCATCCACAAAAGTTATCCATGTGGTTGGATTTAAATGGTGAACGTCGTCAAACTGGTAACACACGTACGATGATTTTTTCAGTCGCAAAAATCATTAGTTATCTCAGCCGTTTTATGACGCTCATGCCTGGCGATATCATTGCAACTGGTACACCGCCTGGTGTGGGCATGGGTATGAAGCCGCAGCAGTTTCTCGCGCATGGCGATTCCCTACATCTAGGCATTGAAGGCTTGGGTGAACAACACCAACAAGTCGTACGTTATAAGAAAAGCTGAGCTCGTATTAAGGCTCACGCATTTCATTCTGCATCGGGCTGCTGTGCAGGCGATGCATGAATGAAGGCGTCTAACTGAAGGCAAGCATCATTAATTCTCAACAGTGTAGGCATGGCAGTCAAATCACACTGTAATCGCTTTGCATTGGCAATCTGGGGAATTAAAAAACAATCAGCAAGACTAGGCACATCGCCGTAACAATAGCGTCCTACTCGCTTATCTTCAGACAACATCTTTTCAACAGAAGCTAAGCCCTGTTCACACCAGTGTCGATACCACGTATTTTTTTCTTCTTCACTCACACCCAATACATTGGTTAGATACTGCAAGATGCGTAGATTGTTAATCGGATGAATATCACAAGCAATCATTAACGCCAGACTACGCTGCCACGCTCGTTCTAGCGATGTGGTTGAGAGTAGCGCAGGTGCAGGATACGTCTCTTCCAGATATTCAATAATCGCTAACGACTGCGTCAGTGCGACGCCATTATTTTCTAAGACGGGCACGAGTGCGTCAGGATTTAATACACGAAAATTGTCAGAGTGTTGCTCGCCACCGTTATTGAGCAAATGTACAGGAACTAAGTCATACGACAATCCTTTGAGATTAAGCGCAATACGTACGCGATAAGACGCCGAACTACGAAAATAGCTATGAAGTTTCATTGATATTCTCTATAAATTAATCTTTACAGCATGATGCCATTATTAAATTAAAGGGAAATGAACTAATCCGATTAGAAAATTACTTAGCTTTGCATATCATTTTACTGGAGCTAAACATGAAACCTATCGGACGTTTTACCCCTTCCCACGATACCAGTCGCACAAGCTCACCAACTAACGGCATCCCAACTAACAATCCAGAAATAAAGAGTGAATTTCTCTCAAAGTCACAACAGCAAGCCTTATTGTCTGGCAATGCAAATGAAATCAAGCAAGCCAATGCTAAAGCCTTAGCAGAAGCCATACAAAATAGCTTAAATGAACCGCCTACTCATACAAAAACACCTGCCTCAAAAAGAAAAATAACATCAAGCGAATGGTCTGCTCACGCAAAAAATAATTTACAACTTAGAAAATGGTTTGATGCAAATAATTACCTAATCAAACCAAACTCTGGCAAAGAAAATAATTGTCTACTCATCTCTTTGCTACAACATGTCACGGGCAACTATGATAGCCAACACACTAAGCGAGCACAGCACTATAAATCCATCTTACAAAATGTCAGTAAGGGCACGATTAATAGTTTTGATCCTTTATTTAGCGATTCCGATTGGACGACTTTCATGATCAATAAAATTAATCAAGACTATGAAACAGATTTTTCCGTAGATTTTTATAGCGCAGATACTGATGGAAAACCTGCTGTTTTACGCGTCGGTCAAGGAAAAAATTCTGTCATTATTTTTGATCAAGGCGGTCATTTTGAATCTGTGATTACAAAAAATAACCCTTAAAAATATTTGTAATTTTTCATCCACCTAAATAAGCATGAATAACTTCTGGGTTATTTAATAACTCACTCGCCATACCTGACAAAGTAATCGTGCCTGTGTCCATCACATAGGCACGTTGTGTCAAAGATAAAGCCTGACGCACATTTTGCTCTACCAATAAGATGGCTATCCCTTCAGCAACAATCGCTTTAATCACTTCAAAAATTCTTTCCACCATAATGGGCGCAAGCCCCATAGAGGGCTCATCGAGTAACAGTAACTGAGGTTTGCTCATCAAGGCTCTCGCCATCACAAGCATTTGTTGTTCACCACCTGACAAAGTGCCAGCTAGCTGATCAGCCCGTTCTTTTAAACGTGGAAAAATCGTAAACCACTTTTCTATATCCGCTTCGATTTCAGAATGATCTCGCCGTGTATATGCACCCATTAATAAATTTTCTTTAATACTCATGCGCGCAAACACACCACGTCCCTCAGGCACCATGGCTAAACCTAGTGAAGGCAAATTAAAAGCTGGTAGTGTAGTGATGATTTGATTTGCATAGGTAATCGTACCTTGCACAGTGGCAGTGGGTAATGTGCCTGTAATAGCTTTTAGTGTCGTGGTTTTACCTGCGCCATTAGCACCAATCAAACTGACACATTCACCCTGCGCGATCTCAAAGCTAATTCCTTTTACAGCTTCTATCCCACCGTAGTGCACAACTAAGTCGCGCACACTTAATAAAGGTTGTGAAGAATTCATGCCACTTCTCCACCTAAATAAGCAGCAAGTACAGCCGGATTTTTTTGTATGTCATGTGGTTCGCCTTCGGCGATGATCTTGCCGTAATCAAGCACCGTGATGCGATCACAAATACTCATCATTAATTTCACATCGTGTTCTATTAATAAGATCGCGCAATATTGTTTTTTTATTTTCAATAGCAGCTGATGTAAGTTTTCTTTTTCACTGTGATTCATACCAGCAGCAGGTTCATCTAATGCAAGCAAGACAGGATCTGTTGCGAGTGCTCTTGCAATTTCCAAACGGCGCTGATCACCATATGACAAGTGACGTGCTGCGCGATCAGCTAAATGAGCAATGCCTACAAAATCTAATAACTCAAGGGCGCGCTGTACTATCGCAGCTTCTTCTTTACGTGCTGCAGGATGACGCAAGATTGCTCCTAAGACACCCTGATGTGTTCTTACATGACGACCCACCATCACATTTTCACAAGCCGTCATATCGGCAAATAAACGTATGTTTTGAAATGTGCGTGCAATACCTGCTTGCGCTACGCGATGTGGTGCTGAAGGTGAATAAGATTTTCCCGATAAAGAGAAGCGACCTGTTTCAGCTTGATATAAACCGGTAATGACATTGAATAAGGTTGTTTTACCCGCGCCATTCGGCCCTATCAATCCTACAATTTGATTAGGATAAATTTTCAATTCCACATCAGACAAAGCCTGTAAGCCGCCAAAGCGCTTACTCACTTGTTCTATCTGTAGCAGTGGTGCTGATGTCATAGCTTCGCCTCAGCATCAACTTTGACAGGACGATTTTCTCGAACTGGCGAAGGCCATAAGCCAGCAGGACGTATCAACATAATGCAGACTAATGCTAAACCATAGAGTAGTTGACGTAATACTTCCGCATCTATCCACACTTCACCTAAGAGTGCCATTTGTATCGGTGTCACAGTATGTCTCAGTATTTCAGGTAAGGCTGCCAATAACACAGCGCCCATCACTACGCCCGCTATATGTCCTATGCCACCCAAGACCACCATCGCTAATACTGCAATGGATTCAGTGAGTGAAAATGATTCAGGTGAAATAAAACCCTGAAAGGCAGCAAACATGGCACCCGCAACACCACTAAATGTTGCACCCATCGCGAAGGCAAGTAATTTCACATTTCTCACGTTGATGCCCATAGACTTCGCTGCAATTTCATCTTCACGAATCGCAATCCATGCACGACCTAGTCGAGAGTATTGCAGTCGTCGTGCAATAAAGATGGTGATGACGCTTAAGATCAAAAATAAAAAATAATACGCATTCACGGAGGGCAGCATAAAACCAGCAACATTCACCATGCCACCACTACCTGTTTGACCCGCTAAAGATATGCCTGCTATTTGTATAGGATCAATTAAATTAATACCCTGTGGTCCATTGGTGATGTTGATAGGGCCATTCAAGTTATTCATAAAGATACGAATAATTTCACCAAACCCTAGAGTGACGATAGCTAAGTAATCGCCTCTTAGCTTTAATGTAGGCGCACCTAAAATTGCACCAAACAATCCCGCCACGATGGCACTTAAAGGAATGATGAACCACACTGAAAGATGAAAGCCATTCGCAACCACATCAGAGCCAACCAATGCTGATAAGGCAGCACCTGCTGCAGGATATTCCATCAACAAGGATTCTATGACGACTGCAAATTGTGGCGATGCAAACAAGCCTGCTAGATAAGCACCTATCGCAAAAAATGCGATGTAACCTAAATCTAGTAAGCCAGCAAAGCCAACAACAATATTCAAACCTAAAGCTAAGAGTACATATAGCAAGGCCACATCAATAATGCGTACCCATGAATTTCCAAATTGCATAGCAATAAATGGAAAAATCAATAATAACACCATAAAGATAGCGCGCTTAATGAAGCTGCTATGTTTATCTTGTACAGGAGTTTTTATGAATGGCTTCACGTGCATGAAGGTGAAGAAGATGAAAAATTAAGAGCGCTCTGCAACACGCTCTCCCATGAGACCACTAGGTCGTATCGTCAACACTAGAATTAAAATAATGAAAGCAAAAATATCTTGATAGTGGCTACCCAAGACGCCACCTGTTAATTCTCCGATATAACCTGCACCCAAACTTTCAATGAGACCTAGTAGGATGCCACCTAACATCGCACCATAAATATTCCCTATGCCACCCAACACCGCAGCAGAAAATGCTTTTAACCCTGGCACAAATCCCATAGCAAATTGTGCTGTTGCATAATTCGCAGCCCACATCACACCAGCAATTGCTGCTAAGGCAGCACCAATAGCAAAAGTGATGACGATGACACGATTTGCATTCACTCCCATTAAAGCAGCAATCCTAGGATTTTCTGCAACAGCACGCATAGAGCGACCTAGTTTTGTTTTTTCAATTAACACAACCAACGTACACATAGAGACTGCTGCAGAAATTAACAGTACTAATTGCGTGGGAGTTAATAACGCCTGACCAATATGAAATGGTTCACTGGCGAGTAATTGTGGAAATGGAAGAGGATTACGCCCCCAAATCATCATGGCTAGTGTTTGCAGCAAAATCGACATACCGATTGCCGTAATCAATGGAGCAAGACGTGGTGCATTACGTAGTCTGCGATAGGCTATGCGTTCAATCAAAATACTAACGATGATGCAAACAGGAATAGCACCTAATACTGCTAGTAGCATTTGCACAGAACCCGGCAAATCAGGAACTAACCATGACAACAAACGCAAGATACTCAATGCTGTCAGTGCACCTATCATTAATATTTCGCCATGCGCGAAATTAATAAGATTGAGTACGCCATACACCATGGTGTAACCCAATGCGACTAAGGCATACATACTGCCTAGTACGAGACCATTGATAATCTGCTGAAGAAAAATATCCATGAATTAGTTGGATGTCGTCCGTGGAGGTAAGCCTTTAGGTAAGGGGAAGATGACATGCTCTTCAACACCCTCTAGCTCACGTACATTTTTTGCACCCAATGCTTTTAATTTTGCGACTACTTCTTGTACGAGTATCTCTGGTGCTGATGCACCTGCAGTGACACCTATACGCTGACTATCTTTAATCCATGCAGGATTGATTTCACTCGCGTTATCAACCATGTAAGCGACACAACCTTTTTTCTCTGCTACTTCACGTAAACGTGTTGAGTTGGAACTACTAGGACTGCCAACTACAATCACAACATCTGCTTGTGTAGCCATAAATTTCACTGCATGTTGACGATTGGTGGTGGCATAACAAATATCGCCCTTCTTAGGCTCTGCAATCGAAGGGAATCGCGCTTTGAGTGCAGCAATGATTTCTATCGTGTCATCTACCGATAAGGTGGTCTGCGATACATAAGCTAAAGCATCCGGTGATGTGACTTGTAGATTTGCGACATCTTCAACGGTTTCAACTAAATACATACCTGCTTCACTTTGTCCCATGGTGCCTTCGACTTCTGGATGACCGTCATGCCCAATCATGATGATCTCTCTGCCCTCTTCACGCATCTTGCTTACTTCTACATGCACTTTAGTCACTAAAGGACATGTTGCATCAAATACTTTTAAGCCACGCAACTCTGCTTCTGCTTTGACAGACTTAGATACACCATGTGCTGAAAATACTAAATGCTGTCCAGTTGGTACATCCGATAAATCTTCTACAAAGACCGCGCCTTTTTTACGTAAATCATCGACAACATAAGCGTTGTGCACGATCTCATGTCGCACATAAACCGGCTCACCAAATTGCGCTAATGCGCGTTCGACTATCTCTATTGCTCTATCTACACCAGCACAAAAGCCACGTGGCTGCGCTAATAAAATTTCTTGATCCATTTTATTTTCCATTTTGATTTCGCCTCTAGAACATCCTTGCTAGTGACTTAAGTCTTATGACTTACATCACACTAATAATGCGCACTTCGAATTTTACGTGTTGTCCTGCTAAAGGGTGATTAAAGTCAAACAAAGCATCATGCTCACCTTTTTCTCTTAAGACACCAGCAAATCGTCCTCCACCAGGTGCTGCAAAATCGACTAAATCGCCTACCGCATACTCTTCACCCTCTTGTGAATTGCGCTCAAGCGTATCAAGTGCAACGCGTTGTAGCAATTCAGGATTACGAGGACCAAATGCTTGCTCTGGAGCCAAATCAAAGATCTCATTCGCGCCTTCTGGCAAGCCAATTAAACAAGCTTCTAAAAATGGCGCTAACTGTCCGCTACCCATTTGTAGTGTGGCTGGATTTTCATGGAAGGTAGAAATAATGTCCTCACCACCAGCAGAGGAAAGACGGTAATGCAAGGTGAGAAAGGCCGTCTCAGAGATGCAGTTTTGTGGTTTATTGGTCATTAAAATGGGGTAAATAAAGTGATGGCGCTATTGTAAGCTAGCCGCCGCAACAGGCTTTCACTCGCTCTGCATGTCCCCTTCTATATTTGTGGGTTTACGCATAGGGAGTCATGACATGGCAATTTCTGAATGGCCGAAAGATCAGCGTCCGCGCGAACGATTATTGGCTACTGGACCAGCATCCCTTTCTGACCCCGAGTTAATCGCTATTTTGTTACGCACTGGCGTAGCCGGTAAAAACGCGATTGAGCTAGGGCGAGAGATACTCAATCATTTCGGATCACTCAATCGCCTATTCGCAGCCAGTTCCGATGAATTAGCCAAGCTCAAGGGATTAGGCCCTGCAAAGCTTGCGATCTTCCAAACCGTGATTGAACTAGCCAGACGCGCTATTTTTGAAGAATTAAAAGTGGGGCCAGTCTTAAGATCATCGCCCGCTGTAAAACAATTTCTACATTTCCAATTTGCTAACCAAGAACAAGAAATTTTTCTGGTTTTGTTTTTAGATGTGCAATATCGACTAATCGCCAGTGAAAAAATGTTTGAAGGCACGCTCACTCGCACCCATGTCTATCCGCGTGAGATTCTGCGTCGGGCTTTGACGCATAATGCTGCTGCCGTCATTTTTGCGCATAATCATCCCTCTGGTGTGGCAGAACCCAGTGCGCTCGATAAATCCATGACGGCAGATTTGAAGCGGGTTATGCAGTCCATGGACATCACATTACTCGATCATATTATTGTGGGAGCGGGCAAAACCTGGTCATTTTCTGAACATGGCCTATGCTAGAGACCCAATCCTGAGCATACTCGCAAGCAATTGTTAAATTATTTAATATAATTCAAGACACAATTGTTTTCTGCAAGTCATTGAATATTCATTCATTTTTCTATATACTCTCTTTTTTCCGTAATTTTGAACCATTTAAGGAGTATGCCGTGGCACGTAAATGCCCAATAACAGGGAAAGCGCCGATGTCTGGCAATAATGTCTCCCACGCTAATAACAAAACCAAACGCCGTTTTTTGCCTAATCTGCAAAAACGCCGAATTTTTGTTGAATCTGAGAATCGCTGGATTTCTTTACGTATTTCCCACGCTGGTATGCGCATTATCGACAAGATCGGTATTGATGCCGTGCTCGTCGACATGCGTGCTCGCGGCGAAAAAGTCTAAGTCAGATCAGTCGACTAAACATTAAAGAACAGTAAAGGAATCATCATGGCGAAATCAGGCCGCGACAAAATTAAGTTGGAATCGACCGCAGGTACAGGTCACTTTTACACCACTGATAAAAACAAGCGCACCATGCCTAATAAAATGGAGATCATGAAGTTCGATCCCAAGGCACGAAAGCATGTGATCTACAAAGAAACCAAGATCAAATAAGCTGCACATCCTTCCGGTGTATTGCATACCGGATAAAACAAAAAGCCCCGACATTTTCATGCGGGGCTTTTTATTTAGCTAATCCTTTTAACAATCACCAAAAACATTTCTGTTTAAGGTGACTGATTAAGATTAGGCATAGCTACGTAAGCGATAAGAAAACTCTTCTAAAGAACGAATACCAGAAGCTTCTGCACGTGCGCACCAATCACGCAGTTGCAATACCAACTGATCACTACTTTGATGAGAACGCTCCCACAGTGCTGCCAACTCCGTTCGCATTTCATGCATAGTCTTTAAGGCTTTACTATGTTGAAAGAGCTCGGACAACTGCTGCTTCTGCATCAATTGCAAAGTATCTGGAGCACGTTGCAATAATTGTTTGGTTGATTTCAAAAACTCAGGCTCTAAACGCGCACCTTGTTTTAACTGCCCTACTTCTTCACGCCAAGTACGCTTTAAGGAACTCGCATATTTCGCCATAACGTCATAACGATTCGCGACCACAGATTGCAAGGTAGTTAAATCGCAAACTTGTTTTTGCAAATCGAAACGTGGCTCAGGCGGTACTTTCTTTACTTTCGCCAAACCCAAGAACGCCATGATGGAGATATACAACCAGCCTATGTCGAACTCATACCATTTGTTAGACAACTTAGCTGAAGTGCCATAGGTATGATGATTGTTATGCAGCTCTTCACCACCAATCAGTATTCCGATAGGGAAGATGTTTTTCGAAGCATCGGTAGAGTCAAAATTACGATAACCCCAGAAGTGACCAATGCCATTAATGACACCAGCAGCAGTGACTGGAATCCAAGCCATTTGCACAGCCCAAACTGTTAAGCCCAACACACCGAATAAAACCAGATCTAATACCAACATCAGGGATACGCCTAATGCGGAATACTTAGTGTACAGATTACGTTCTATCCAATCATCAGGTGTTCCGTGACCATATTTTTCTACGGTTTCACGATTGCGTGATTCAGCTCTGTATAACTCTGCACCTTCGAAACAAACTTTTTTAATGCCACGTGTCACAGGGCTATGCGGATCTTCTTCAGTCTCACATTTCGCATGATGTTTGCGATGTATTGCTGCCCATTCTTTGGTCACCATACCGGTGGTCATCCACAACCAGAAACGGAAAAAATGACTAGGAATCGCATGCAGCTCTAACGCTCTATGCGCCTGACAGCGATGTAAAAATATCGTAACGCCGGCAATCGTAATGTGGGTCATGATCAAAGTGATCACAACCAATTCCCAAGCTGAAGCTCTTACTAAGCCGTGAGCAAGGAAATCAATAACGAAGTCGGAAATTTGGGTGAAATTCAATTTTTTCTCCAAAAGCATCCTGCAAACCAAGGGTTTTGAGTCTCAAAACGGTCGCGAGGACAACTATATGATTGTACTTTGTTTCGAGCTATATCGATATCAAGAATGGACTTTGGGATGCTAAAAATAGCTTATTGAAAACATTTTTAAGATTGAGCTTGCGAGATCGACCCGACTGAGTCAGGTGATGAGTTTGCCAATGCAACACCCGTTTCACCCAACTGTCGCCAGATAGCCCGATTTGCGTTCGACATGATCAGTGACTTGTTATTTTTATCCTTAACAGCAATCGTAAAACTTACATCAATCACTAAGCCATTTTCTGCAATCTTGGCGAGCATCGCTTCGGGCGCTGGTGAGGGTAATACGTCATCTAAGTCTGTTACTACTTTTTCTAGTTGAGGAAATAGTGCATCTACATCCACTGAATGTATAACAGTGAAGCTAGTAGTTAAACGTATGTCTAAATCAGTATGCGATAAATTTTGTACTGCACCCGCAATCAGAATTTCATTAGGAATAACCGACTCTACATTTTCATTATTGATTAAAACGGTATAGCGTGTTTTTATGTCTTTAATTCGTCCAGTGAATTTATCAATAACGACAAGATCACCTATAGAAAAATTACGTTCCAATAAAATCACAAATCCTGAAACATAGTTACTGACTAGCCTTTGTAAACCTAAACCTATACCTACACCTAAGGCACCGCCAAAGACAGAGAGTACGGTTAAATCCAATCCAACCAAGGACAAACTCACTAACACTGCCACCAATATGAGTGTCGCTCTTGCTACTCTAGCTAATACCGCACGCAAAGAAGGATGAACTGAATCTAATCGCATTAAGCGCTGTTCTACAGAAGAGGCTCCCCACAAAGCAACGATCAAGGTTAGGGTTGCAGAGACGATGGCCTGCAATATATCGAGTAAAGATGGATGATGACGACCTAGTGGAATCTTTGCGCTTTCCAAATAAGCCATCAACTCCGGCAATAAATCTGTTATGTGAAGTGCAACACCTACCCAAATGAATGCTGCAAATATTTTCTCAAAAGTCAGTAAGGTATTTCCAACTTTTCCGCTCTGCGCAAATACACGTCGTAATAAAAAAAATACAATACGAATCACGAGAAAAGAAACAAACAAAGGTAAGACAAGTCGCAGCAGCGACGTGTGCTGCCATAGCTCCAATAGCGGTATCGCCAATGCAATGCATATCGTTGTAAGCAACGTAGACAGAGCACGCATGAAATAACCCGCGGTCTCATCTTCAGAAATCAAACCAGCGCCATGCTCAGTAAATGCCGGCATGATGAAACGTGCTAAAACCCATCCAATCAAGATACACAACGCGACCACACCGCATTGCCAAATTAATTCAGGACTACTTAAATCCGTTAGCAACTCTGTCCATAGAGGTTGGGAAGATTGAAGATTCATGGTTAGTTTAGTCGTCTAGTTGAGTGTCTATTGCTGGTTCTTTACTAGGAACACCTACTTCAAGTTTTTTTCTTTCAAATACAGCTGCAAAAAATCCATCTGTGTGATGCACATTTGGCAGCATTTTTAAATACGCATCCATTTGCAAATCAATTTTTTGTTCCGTCATAATTGCTGACATATTCACTAAATGAAAATCTTCATGCACTGCTAAAAATTGCTCTGCAATAGCGTCATTTTCTTCATCTAATAAACTACAGGTTGCATACACAAGTCGACCACCTGGCTTCACCAGTCTTGCAGCGCTATGCAAGATAGAAATTTGTTTTACATTTAGCTCAGCTAAACTTTGCTCAGTCTGGCGCCATTTCACATCTGGATTGCGACGCAAGGTACCTAAACCACTACAAGGTGCATCAACTAAAACGCGATCAATTTTTCCTGCCAATCGTTTTACCTTAGCATCGTTTTCATGTGCAATCATGACCGGATGTACATTCGAAAGCTGACTGCGTGCCAAGCGCGGTTTAAGTTTAGCCAGACGCTTTTCTGAAATATCAAAGGCATATAGCCTGCCTGTATTGCGCATCATTGCGCCTAATGCTAATGTCTTACCACCCGCACCAGCACAAAAATCTACTACCATCTCACCACGTTTTGCACCCGTGATTTGCGCAAGTAGCTGACTACCTTCATCTTGCACTTCAATCGCACCTTCTTTAAATAAAGGCATATTTTGTAGTGCAGGTTTTTTTAACAAGCGTAAACCCCATGTTGAGTAAGGCGTTACCGTAGGCTCTAGTCCTGCAACAATTAAATCTTGCATCACTTGCTCACGATTCGCCGTCATCATGTTGACGCGTAAATCAAGTGATGCAGATGTGTTTAAAGCATCAATCACATGTAGCGCTTCAACTTCACCATGTTGTCGAATCAATCGATCAACTATCCAGCTTGGTGTATTCACTCGTATTGCTAAAGGCAATGTATTGCGATCTATCGCCATCACATGCTGCAACCAAATTCCTTCTTGTTCGCTTAAACCACCGATTGAATCTGTTCCAACTGAATTTGCCAAACCGAGTAAGGCCATGCGCCGCATTAAAGGGCCTGAACCACTTTCAGAAAAATTGGTATACACCGATTTATTACGCAACAAGTTATAAACAGCTTCTGCAATCACACCACGTTCACGCGCGCCTAATCGCGCATGATCTTTGAAATAACGTGACAACACAACATCTGCTGGACCTGTTAATCGCAATACTTCACGCAATACTTCTTCCGTACTATTCGTTACTGCAGGTGGTAATCTCACGCCTGACCTCTTGCAAATAATTTATGCATAACCCACTATCCTTTGTCAGACACCATCACGTACCACTTGGCCGTTTATAAATCGCACACGACCTTCGATAAAATCTTTTACTGCACGCGGATAAATCACATGCTCTTGCTGCAGTACACGTGCTGCTAATGTGTCTTCCGTATCATCCGGTAAGACAGGCACACTGGCTTGTTCAATAATAGGACCGTGATCTAAATCAGGTGTCACAAAATGTACTGTTGCACCATGTGTTTTGTCACCAGATTCCAAAGCACGCTTATGCGTAGCCAGACCTGGGAAAGCAGGTAATAGTGAAGGATGAATATTTAACAAGCGTCCTTGATAGTGCAACACGAACTCTGCGGTGAGTATGCGCATGAAACCTGCCAACACCACTAGATCGGGTCGATAACTATCAATCACGCGCATTAATTCCGTGTCAAAGGCTACTCGATCTGCATACTGCTGATGATCTACCACTGCAGTTGCAATCCCAGATTCTCCAGCAGTGCTTAAGCCACCTGCATTGGGACGATTACTAATGACAGCAGCCATCGTCACTGGCCATTGCTCTGCTTTAGCCACTTCTAAAATAGCCTGCATGTTACTGCCACGACCAGAGATTAAGATCACAATGCGTTTCATAGTGCGCATTTTACCAGTGCACTCACTGGTCTCTACATAGGAATAAGGAGAAATTCGGCACGCTAGCTCTTATGGAGCTAGAGGTCTAGAGTAGGACTTTTTATTGGAAAGAAAAGAAAACGCGGAACGGGATTTTTTTCTCACTCCAAAAATCCGCTGCATCACGAAACACGTCTAATAAATTTTCACGCGCCTCTTTATCGAATTTTTGGGTATTCGGTAACTGTTCCAAGACGACTAAAAATCCTGGTTGCTCACCTGCTTTATGAAAAACATTGGTCAGGCAATCGGAGAGTGCATCGTAATTCTTACCAAAGTTTTTTGGAATAAGAAAAGATTCAGCTATCGCAGATAAAACCTGCTGACGCGTCTGCGCATGCGCGCAATGCGCATACAAGAAGTGCTGTTCCATACGAGTAGCTTCCGCCTGAAGTTCAGTGACGCGGAATGCACGAATAGACTGCACCACATTACGCGGAACTGTCGTCAACAACCCAACCGTTGGGCTAGATTCTTGAGTCTCTTCCTCGCGCAGGTGCTGAGCGTTGAGCATATAAATATTCACGGTATTCTTAAAACAATTAGCAGGAAAACTAGTTTACGCATTAGCTTTTTGTAAACAATTATTAACACTAAAAAGGGTCAATCCAAGTTTACTGACTTCACACTAAAAAATGATTTCTAGCAATGTGAAATCATACTCGTCCTTTGGCTAGCACAAAACCCCCCATGATCGATCAGAAGCCGCTCGCATCGATACTAAATTTGCAATAATTATTTTAAAATCTGCGAATACACATCCATAATTTATTAATTTCACTTAATTAGATGAAATTAAGTAAATTTTTATTCTATGGATTTAACTACTTAATTGCTGCCTACCAGCTCAGTTTTGGCTGAAAAGTCTGTTATTTCGCTTAAGTCCACTCCGAAAAATTCTAAAACCTCAGATTTACGCGCATAGGTATCGCGCTGACCTAGTTCTATCAAGGCATTGGTGTAACTACTCTC
Organism: Bordetella parapertussis; assembly: GCA_945883145.1. GTDB lineage: Bacteria > Pseudomonadota > Gammaproteobacteria > Burkholderiales > Burkholderiaceae_D > Pernthalerella. Next base: position 16,966 of record CAMCXB010000033.1, read on the forward strand.
AAACAAGAGATAAGAAGCGAGCGCCGCTCCACGACGCTCGGTGGCACCAATCGCGGAGAGCAGCGTTCGTATTGGCAGGGGCAAGCTATGAATATGGCGGCTCGCAATCAACTCTAAAGGCTGTGAAGGCGTGATAGCTAAAAACTCCACCGGACGTAAAGCGGAGGTTTGTAACTGCTCTGGCGTCAAGACAGACAGGGTATTGTTAATCCTACCTAGTCTTTCTAGATCAACTGATAAACTATCAAGAAAAATACTCGACATCGCATGTCCCGCAATTTGCGCCAAACTGGGATAACCAGAAAAAGGCGCGAGATCGGGACGCGCTCCACCAATGTGACCACCACCTATGACTAATAATTTACTGGCACCCAAATGAATAGCCGGCGATAGCGGCGCCAACTCACGCATAGAACCATCACCAAAATATTCACAGCGATCATTGCAATACAAAGGCACTGCTGGAAAAATCAAAGGAATCGCTGACGAGGCAAGCAAATGATCAATACTGATTTGCTGTTGAATCGCATGTCTATGGGTACGACTCCAATTCGGAATCTCATGCGCCGATTGATAAAACGTCATGTGATAACCGGCAGTGTAAGACGAGGCAGAAACAGCCAGCGCATGTAAAACACCACTCTCTAAAGCTGCATCCAAGCGCGGTAAATCTAGCATGCGATGCAAGAGCGTAATTAAGGGGCCGTTATCTAATAATGAGTTAGGCGGATTGGCATGCCACTTACGTAACAGCCAACCAAAGGACAACAGTGAGAGCCAGCGCGCACCGGATCGAATCACACCAAATGAATCGGCACGATACACCTGCTCGACTTCGAAATGTCGCCACACATCCACTAAACGTGTGACGCTCTCTTCAAAATTATCCGCACGACAGGCAAATGCCGTGGCATTAATAGCACCGGCTGAAGTACCGGAAACAATATCAAAGGGATTTTTTTTAGCTGGCCAACCATGCGCACTCAGCAAAGCAAGAATCGCTTGCAAAACGCCCACTTGATATGCTCCACGGGCGCCACCACCGGTCAGGAAAAGACCGGTTTTGTGATGGGCTTTGGAATGGGTTTTCAAATTAGAAGACATACCTTACCTTAACCGACAGCAAGGTATGATTACAAGTTCATCGATGCACTATTGTCAAAATTACGCAACTTTAGATACACCAACAAAATCACTCCATAGCTTATTTAGGTTGCATACGAATCGCACCATCCAGACGTATGGTTTCACCATTCAGCATCACGTTTTCAATAATGGTTTTTGCGAGATGTGCATACTCTGCAGGCTTACCCAGACGTGGTGGGAACGGCACCATACGACCTAAAGCATCTTGTACTTCTTGCGGCATGCCTAACAACATCGGTGTTTCAAAAATCCCTGGCGCAATCGTCATGACACGGATACCACTACGCGATAAATCACGTGCCATAGGCAAAGTTAAACCCACCACAGCCGCTTTTGAAGAACCGTAAGCAGCTTGTCCGATTTGACCATCATACGCAGCAACCGATGCCGTATTAATGATGACACCTCTTTCACCAGAAGCATTTGCTTCACCATCTTGCATCGCAGCTGCTGCAAGACGTGACATATTAAATGTACCTACTAAATTAATATTCACCACACGTTGAAAAACGTCGAGCGGATGAGGACCATCTTTACCCACTGTTTTGACTGCAGGCGCAACACCAGCACAATTTACTAAGCCTACTAATCTACCCATAGACTGCGCAGCAGCGACCACAGCTAATCCATCTGCTTCGGAAGTGACATCACACTTTAAAAATTTTCCGTGTAATTGCGCTGCTAGTTTTTCACCTGCTTCAACTTGTACATCAGCCAACACAACCTTACCGCCATTTTCTATGATCATGTGTGCTGTAGCAGCGCCTAAACCAGAAGCACCACCTGTGATGATGAATACATTATTTTTTATTTCCATTATTTCTCCAGACTGAATAAATGAACACCACCTACTACAATTAAAACACGAATCAAACAACCATAGAAAAAGCAGCCTAAGCTGCTTTTTCTCTAAGCGATAAAAAGATTAGCCAAGCATACCGCTACTTGATAGTAGTGGAACAATTAGCAAGGCCACAATGTTGATAATCTTAATCAGCGGATTAACAGCAGGACCTGCTGTATCTTTATAAGGATCACCAACTGTATCACCTGTTACTGCAGCTTTATGTGCTTCACTACCCTTGCCGCCGTGATGACCATCTTCAATATATTTTTTCGCATTGTCCCATGCACCACCACCAGTACACATGGAAATCGCAACGAATAAACCAGTGACGATAGTACCCATTAACAAACCACCCAGGGCTTTTGGTCCCAACACCAGACCAACAACAATCGGCACCACCACAGGCAAGAGTGAAGGAATCATCATTTCTTTAATTGCCGATGCAGTCAGCATATCTACTGCTTTGCCATATTCAGGCTTAGCAGTTCCTTGCATGATGCCAGGGATTTCACGGAATTGACGACGAACTTCTTCCACCACTGAGCCTGCTGCACGACCCACTGCTTCCATGGCCATCGCACCAAACAAGAAGGGAATTAAGCCACCGATAAAGAGTCCTACAATCACCATAGGATCAGATAAATCAAAGTCAGTTGAAATACCGCGATCTTTTAAAGCATGTGTATAGTCAGCAAACAAAACCAAAGCAGCTAGGCCTGCTGAACCAATTGCATAACCTTTGGTCACAGCTTTCGTAGTGTTACCAACCGCATCTAATGGATCAGTAATATCACGCACGCTATCTGGCAAATTCGCCATCTCTGCGATACCACCGGCATTATCTGTAATAGGACCATAGGCATCGAGTGCAACGATAATGCCTGCCATTGATAACATCGCCGTCGCTGCAATTGCAATGCCATATAAACCTGCCATGGTGTAGGAAGCTAAGATACCCGCACAGACAAACAAGACTGGCCATGCAGTTGATTTCATCGAGATACCAATACCTGCAATGATGTTAGTTGCATGTCCAGTCGTAGAAGCCTGAGCGATATGTTTAACAGGCGCAAAGTCAGTGCCTGTGTAGTACTCCGTAATCCATACCATCGCAGCGGTTAACACCAGACCCACCACACAAGAGCCAAACAAGCCCATTGCCGATACAGTCTTATCACCCACCATGGTTAAGGGTTCAGGGAATATATATACAGTCACAAAATAAAATGCGACTAAAGATAAAAGTCCTGAAACAATCAGCCCACGATATAAAGCGGGCATGACATTGCGCATCTCAGGCTTAGCTTTAACAAAGGAAACACCAATGATAGAAGCAATGATAGACACACCACCTAAGATCAGCGGATAGATAATCGCAGCACCCGGAGCAGATACCACCATCAGTGCACCTAAAGCCATGGTGGCAATCAAAGTCACTGCATAGGTTTCAAATAAGTCTGCTGCCATACCTGCACAGTCACCTACATTATCACCGACGTTATCTGCAATCACAGCTGGATTACGTGGATCATCTTCTGGAATACCGGCTTCTACTTTACCTACTAAGTCCGCACCGACATCTGCACCTTTAGTGAAAATACCGCCACCTAAACGCGCAAAGATGGAAATCAGTGAAGAGCCAAAGGCAAAGCCAAGAAGGGGTTTTAATGTTACTGAATCAGGCGTTGCTAAACCACCAATCAGGTAAGTAAAAATCGACACGCCTAACAAACCAAGGCCCACTACTAACATACCCGTGATAGCACCACCACGAAACGCTACATCTAGTGCAGGCCCGATACCATGCGTAGCTGCTTGTGCCGTACGTACATTTGCACGCACCGACACATTCATGCCTATGAAACCGCAAGCACCAGACAACACAGCCCCTAATACAAAACCTGCTGCTGTTTTTGTATCAAGAAATACTGCAATCAAAATCGTCAAAATCACACCGACGATAGCAATCGTACGATATTGACGAGCTAGATAAGCTGCAGCGCCTTGCTGAATTGCATTTGCGATTTCTTGCATACGCGGATTACCAGCATCCTGAGCAAGAATCCAACTGCGAGAAATGAGACCATAGATAACGGCGATTAAACCGCACACTACAGCAAACCATAAACCTGTTGAAGCCATATGTCTCCCCTCAAATATATAACACCAGTTTTAACTTCTTTATTAACTGCTTATGAAGCTACTTATACAACTACTTAGTACGAATAACAAACTTCACCAACTATATCAACTACACCAACCTCTCTAATTTATATATCGCCACTCTAGTCTGAATACCTACGCAAAAATCTTTGCATCAAACCATCTCCTCTATGATCTGCCACAACAAAGTAACAATCTACTGCAACAACTTCAATCTACGTTATGCCATTCACTGAGTTGAAAAAAAACGGACCAGAGTCCGCTTTAGTCATTCCATATCGCAGCTCAAAACAAAAGAAAAATTATTCACTTAAGGCCGCAAAAGCACTATCCCTAATCACATCAACAGGACCCACACCTGCAATCTTGCGATATTTTGGCGCACCTGGTTTACCTGAAGTCGCCCAATCGTTGTAATAACCTACTAATAATTTTGTTTGTCCGTGATACACCTCGAGACGTTTTTTCACTGTCTCTTCACGATCATCATCACGCTGAATTAACTCTTCACCCGTTACATCATCTTTACCTGCAACCTTAGGTGGATTAAAGGTCACATGATACGTACGACCTGACGCAGTATGAACACGACGACCACTCATACGTTCAATAATGGATGAATCTGGTACATCGATTTCCAATACATAATCAATCAACACACCAGCATCTTTCATTGCATCGGCTTGCGGCAATGTACGTGGAAAACCATCAAACAAATAACCACTCGCACAATCTGGCTCTTTCAGACGATCTTTCACCAATCCAATGATAATGTCATCCGACACCAAGCCACCTGCATCCATTACCTTCTTTGCAGCCAAACCCATAGGCGTACCTGCTTTTACAGCAGCACGTAACATGTCACCCGTAGAGATTTGGGGAATATTGAAATGTTCTTTGATAAACGCCGCTTGCGTACCTTTACCCGCACCCGGTGCCCCCAATAAAATCAACCGCATTATTTTTCCTTATTTTTAATCTTGTTCACGCTGACCTAGCATGGGTGATGAAGAATGTCTCCCCTTAGTCAGCATGAGCCATCTCAGACAACCAATAGCTCGTCCACAACTTACCACAGAATTTTGCACGTCTAGGAACGTGGGAGCAAGCCTAAAAAGCCTAAACTCGCTCCAGAGCATGCAATCTGAGAGAGTAATGAATTAAATCAGGGACTTAGCGAAAGTGACTAGATCTTATTTTGTTTTCTGTTTGATATCGCCCAAGCAAAGATATTTCATCTCTACGTAATCCTCAATGCCGTGGTGTGATCCTTCACGCCCCAAACCAGATTGTTTGACACCACCGAAGGGTGCTTCAGCCGTTGAAATCAGACCAGTGTTAATACCCACCATACCGTACTCCAATGCCTCACCCACTCGGAAGATACGACCTATATCGCGACTATAAAAATAACTGGCCAAACCAAACTCGGTATTGTTAGCTAAGGCAATCGCTTCTTCTTCTGTTTTAAAACTAAACACAGGTGCAACAGGACCAAAGGTTTCTTCGCGAGCACAACGCATCTCACTCGTCACATGCGAAAGTACAGTCGGTTGATAAGCACGCTCACCTTCACGCTGCCCACCCGTTACTAACTTAGCACCCTTACTCAAGGCATCACTCACATGTAACTCAATTTTTTCTAATGCTTGTTCATCAATCATGGGGCCTTGTTGAACACCAGGCTCAAAACCATTCCCAACACGTATCGCTTTTGCTTTAGCAGCAAACTTTTCTACAAATTTTTCGTAAACGCTTTCTTGTACATAAAAACGATTTGCACAAACACAGGTTTGTCCTGCATTGCGATATTTACTAATCATTGCACCTTCTACCGCGCTATCAATATCAGCATCATCAAACACGATGAAAGGTGCATTGCCACCTAATTCTAATGAGATTTTTTTAATCGTCGGCGCACACTGTGCTGCGAGAATACGACCCACTTCTGTCGAACCGGTGAAAGATAAATGACGCACCGTATCGCTACTACACAATAATTTTCCGATTTCTATCGAGCGCTGACTATCTGCAGTCAACACATTCAAGACACCCGGCGGCATACCAGCACGATGCGCTAATTCTGCTAACGCTAAAGCGGAGAGAGGAGTTTGTTCTGCAGGCTTAATCACCACCGTACAACCCGCAGCTAAAGCAGGTGCGACTTTGCGAGTAATCATCGCAATAGGAAAATTCCATGGTGTGATCGCAGCACAAACACCGATAGGCTGTTTTAACACTAATAGTCTACGATTTTGATCGGTAGAAGGAATCGTTTCACCATAAATACGACGACCTTCTTCCGCAAACCATTCCACAAAACTTGCGCCATAGGCTACTTCACCTTTTGCTTCTGCTAAAGGCTTGCCTTGTTCTGCTGTCATGATGCGCGCTAAGTCATCAGCGTGCAACATTTGCAAGCGATACCACTCCATTAAAATCGCAGCACGTTCTTTCGCAGTTTTGTCACGCCATAAAGGCCAAGCTTTATTCGCTGCATCAATCGCTGCACTCGCTGCTTGTTGTGTGAGATTGGCTACCGACGCAATCGTTTTACCGGTTGCAGGATCATGCACATCAAACGTGCCTTCACCATTTATCCATGCACCATTTATATAGGCAGCAGTTTTTAAAAGCGCAGGATCAGCTAATTGCGAAATAGGATGCGATTGATCAGTCATAGATTGGCATTACTCAAAATAATGAAGAACGGCATTATGGCAGAAGCCGCAATTAAAACGGCTTCATCACAGAAAACAGCATTCTTGGATCTGATTTAGGATCAGTACTAGAAATAAAACGCTGCAACTCAGCGATCGTTGCCTCCACCATCAAACCCGTCATATCACGATAACGCAAACCTGCGCCATGTGAACGCAGTGAAGCTGTGGTTTCTGGACGATTAGGATTGAGATTTAAACGCGCTTCTGCATAATCGGTGAAAACAAAAAACTGCACCTTGCCATTTGCTAAACGAGGAATGAATTTTTCCGCTAGCATATCTTTGCGTAATTCTATTAGCAAACCAAATCCACTATCACCTGCGACTGCACCACTGTCATACGCACGACCTAAGGTAGATCCACCGAACAAAACCTGCTCACCAGAGAGCAAAGTATCCGATGACCACTGACCTAAGAAATTCATTTGCAAACTAAAATCTTGTGGCAAGCCTTGTAAACGCGAAGCGGAATATTTTAGCTTTGTGAAGCGTTGTGAAAATCCACTCACTGAAGGCGCTAAAGCATTTGTACTAATAGAACCCAAAGCATCCAAACCTTGTGAAAGTCCGACCGTCGCTTCTGTGTTGCCATTAAAACGACCTAAATCGACTGCTGCTAACGATACATCCGCTACGGTTGAGCTATCAGCGATAATTTCTTCGCCTAATGATGTGGTTCGACTGTGATTGAGCGTTAAACCACTATCTAAAAATAATGATAAACCACGGCTACGCCTTAAGGGATAACGAACACGTGGGCCATAAGAATAAGAATTACTTTCTATACCCACTAAACTAGCACCGAGTTTTGCAGAAGCTACTAAACCACCCATACTCACGACCATACCTTGATCACCGACAAAGGTGGAATAGCGTACTGTCACTGCACGTAAATAATCACTCAATGCTGAAGTACTCAATCCCAGCGACAGTACGCCAGGACGGGTAGGAGAAGGATTACTAATATTCACATTTAAGTTGGTATTCCACTCACCCAAAACTCGCGATAAACTATTATTCATACTAAATAAAGAGCTAACTTTAGGTGGATCCACCAAACTCACCACCAACTCAGATGCACCTAAGGCAGAACCTTGGCGCAATACACCTGCAGCTCTAACACCAGGAATGTCATTTAATATCAGCAAAGCTTTTTCTAAACTTTGTAAATCTATCGGTTTTTTACCAACTACAGGCACAAGTAATCGTTCGACTAATTGTTGTGCCGCATCCGTTCCACCTTCTGCAAATGCTGCCTCTATATAACCCTCCACCACACGAATAGAAAACAAGCCATCTTTCACTTGCTGCGGCGGTACAAATACGCGCACTAGAAAAAAACCATCTGCACGATAACGCGACTCAAGCTGATCAGCAGCTTTTCGTAACGCTTCTAATGAAACACGCTTACCTTCTAATGGCGCAAAAATTTTCTTGATTTGCTCAGGTGGATATTGCGTTACACCTTCCACTTTGATTTGTTTAATCGTAAATTCAATTTCATCCACTGCTTTAGAGACTGGCGCTTTTTCTGGCGTCTCTATCTTTAAATCAAAATTTGGTAAGCCTGGTAAAGGTAAAGGCGCCACACGTAAGCGTGATGTATCAGCATCGCCCGCAGGTACTTGCACAGGCACTTGTGCGTGTGCCAGTTGCAGCTGCGCTACACAAGCTGCTAAGAGACAAGTCGCAAGTACTATACGAAACTTATAATTATTTTTTGAATAGATATATTGCATGGTTTTTACTCTGGACGAATACTTCAACATGATAATCACTTCACTATTTAAAATTAAGTCTTACGAGTGCGGAATAAAATTATTTATCTTCCATCACCACACGCGTGGTTAATAATCCTTGCCGCACGCGCTCTGCATGAAAATACACCAATGCTTCATCCGGATAAGTGCGTTCCATCTGCAATACATGCTGCGCCACACCTTGTGGATCGGTATAGTCCGTGCTCTGCACATCTACATGCGTCATATTTTTTTCAGACAAGCTGTGATACATCGCCATGTAATCTTTGAAATAAGCAGAGTCAGCACGCTCTTGTGTCACTGGCGTATATAAAGTCACTGCTGTAACTTTACCTTTCAACACCACATCACCAATCGGCATGAAGTTAATATCAGGATCACATTTCGCAACCACTTCTTGCGTACAACATATACGCGTACCAAAATATTTATTCACACCTTCAGTACGCGCTGCTGTATTCACCGTATCACCCAGTGCTGTGAAGTCCATACGATTATGTGAACCAAAATTTCCTATGGTGGCTGAACCACTATGCACACC